>NZ_SSDO01000230.1:0-4610 GCF_004794395.1 Microbacterium sp. K41
CACCGCGACCGGGTCGGCGCCGTCGCCCGTCGAGCGCTCGGCGAGCACCGCGAACGCGCGGTCCAGGTCGGCGATCAGGTCGTCCGCGTTCTCGAGGCCGATCGACAGCCGCAGCACGTCGGCGGCGGGTCGTGCCTCCGGGGGCACCGGACGGTGCGTGAGAGCGGCAGGGTGCTGGATCAGCGAGTCCACGCCCCCGAGCGACACGGCGTGCGTGAACAGCGAGGTCGCCGACGCCACCGCCGACGCCGCCGCGTACCCGCCCCGCATCCGCATCGCGATCATGGCGCCCGTGCCGCGCATCTGCCGGCCGAGGATCCCGCGGGGATCCCCGTCGAGCCCGGGGTAGAAGACCTCGGCGACCTCTGGTCGGTCGATCAGCCACTGCACGAGGCGGCGAGCAGTGTCCTGCTGCTGCCGCACGCGCACGGGCAGGGTCGTGAGCCCGCGGTGGAGGAGATATGCGCCGAGCGGGTGCAGCAGCCCCCCGGTCACGGCACGCACTCGGCGCAGCGCTTCTGCGGTCTCCTCGTCGCAGGCGACGACGCCAGCGATCACGTCGCCGTGGCCGCCGAGGTACTTGGTGGCGCTGTGCAGCGACATCGCCGCGCCCAGGTCGATCGGGTTCTGCAGCACCGGGGTGGCGAACGTGTTGTCGACCACGACCGGGACGTCGCCGGCCTGGCGCACCACGTCGGCGATGTCGGCGATATCGAGCGTCGGGTTGGCGGGCGTCTCGACGACCACGAGCCCGGTGTCGGGACGGATCGACGCGGCGACCTCCTCGGGGCGGCAGTACGTGGTGTCGACGCCGAGCAGCCCCGAGCCCAGCAGGTGGTCGGTGCCGCCGTACAGCGGACGGACCGCGACCACGTGGCGGGTGCCCGTCGCACCGGTGCGGGCGAGGATCACCGCGGTCATGGCGGCCATGCCCGACGCGAACGCGACCGCGGCCTCCGCGTGCTCGAGCTCGGCGAGGGCCTCCTCGAAGCGCGCGACCGTGGGGTTCCAGAGTCGGGCGTAGACCATGCTGCCGTCGGCGGGCGGACGGCCCCCGGTGGCCATGGCCTCGTACGAGTCGCCCCCGCGCTCGACATCGGGCAGCGGGTTGGTGGTGGACAGGTCGATCGGCAGCGCGTGGACGCCGAGCCCCTCCAGGTCGGAGCGGCCGCTGTGGACGGCGATCGTGTCGAGATGCAGCGGTGCGGTCATGCCTCCACGTTGCCGGAAACGCGAGTGAACCGCGGGAATTCGACAGCATCCGCGGCAGTAGAGGGCAAATCCGATATTCTGTGCAACGTCCGATGAGCGGGAGGGCGGCACCTTGGCGAAAGCGCAACTCGACGAGACCGATCTGGAGCTGCTCGCGGCGCTGACCCGCGATGCCGAGATCACGAACAAGGCTCTCGCGCATCGGCTGGGGTTGGCCGAGTCCACGTGCGCGCACCGCGTGCGGGCACTGCGCGAGCGCGGCATCATCCGCGACACCCGCGTGCGGGTCGACGGCGCGGCGCTCGGATACCCGCTGCAGGCGATCATCAAGGTGCGCCTCGCCAATCACACCGGGCCGAAGGTGACGGCGCTCTTCGACGCCCTCGTCGCGGTGCCCCGCGTGCTGCAGGTGTTCCACGTCGCGGGCGTCGACGACTTCCTGGTGCACGTCGCGGTGGAGGATGCGACGGCGCTGCGCGACATCGTGCTGGAACACATCACGATCCACCCGGTCGTGCGCGGCACCGAGACCCAGCTCGTGTTCGAGCTCCGCGACGGCACCGGCCTGCTCCCCCGCTAGCTCATCCCCTTCCCGTCACCGACCGCTCTTACCCGTTCTGCCTCTCTCCGCACTTGTGTCGCAGTGAGCCGGTTGGTCGTGATGCCGACAACGATCGCTGCCCCGATCCCAACCGGGACACCGACGGGCGACGGCAGGAACAGGGCCGCCGCGAGGAATGCCACGGGGAGCATCAGCATCCCGACGACGAACACGGCAGGGGGCGCATTGGTACTCATGCGCGGGCGCGGAGTCCTCTTCGTCGCCTCCACCATCGCCCTCCTCTGGCTCGCCTGACTGGAGCTCCCACCAGACTAGCGTCGTCAAATGAGGACACTGGTATACCTTCTCTCCGGTCGACGGGAGGACATGAGAAGCGGCGCGGGGCGTGCCGTCCGGCGGGCCGACGCGGAAAGATGGAGTGCACGCCAGCAAAGGAGCACCATGAGCCGCAGTGCCACCGCCGCCACGAACGCCGTCCGCGAGATGCGCGACTTCCTGTTCGAGCACGCCACGGACTATGCCGCCGCGCGGGCGGGATTCGCGTGGCCGCAGGTCGACGAGTTCAACTTCGCCCTGGAGTGGTTTGACGTGGTGGCCGCCGAGAATCCGCAGCGCCCCGCCGTGCAGATCGTCGACGCCGACCTTCGCCTGCGGTCGTGGACGTATGGCGAGCTCTCCGCCCGCTCCGACCAGGTCGCGTCCTGGCTCGCGGGGCTCGGCATCCGCCGCGGTGACCACGTGATCGTGATGCTCAACAACACGATCGAGCTGTGGGAGGTGATGCTGGCGATCACCAAGATCGGGGCGGTGTCGATTCCGACGTCCACGCTGCTGTCGGCCACCGACCTCGCCTATCGCGTGGAGCACGGCCGCGCCAGCGCCGTCGTCACCCTCGGGACTCTCGCCGAACGGGTCGACGGTCTCGGCCCCGACATCCTCCGCATCGGCGTCGGCGAGGCCCCGCCCGCCTGGGCCCGATACGCCGACTCCGCCGCCTCGCCCGCCGCGTTCGAGCCGGACGGCCCGACCCCCGCGTCCGACACCGCGCTGCTGTACTTCACCTCGGGCACCACGAACCGGCCGAAGCTCGTGCAGCACACCCACGTCTCGTATCCGGTCGGGCACCTGTCGACCATGTGGTGGCTCGGGGTCCGCCCCGACGACGTGCACCTCAACATCTCCTCGCCCGGGTGGGCGAAGCACGCGTGGTCGAGCTTCTACTCGCCTTTCCTGGCCGAGGCCACCGTGTTCGTCTACGACTACGCCCGGTTCGACGCGAACACGCTCATGCAGGTCATGGACACCCACCACGTGTCGACCTTCTGCGCCCCGCCGACCGTGTGGCGCATGCTCATCCAGGCCGACCTGGGCCGCCTGACCCACCCTCCGCGCGAGCTGGTGGGCGCCGGCGAGCCGCTGAACCCCGAGGTCATCGACCGGGTGCGGGAGGCCTGGGGCGGCACCATCCGCGACGGTTTCGGCCAGACCGAGATGACGGCGTGCATCGGCAACGCCCCCGGGCAGCCGGTGAAGATCGGCTCGATGGGCCGCCCGTTGCCGGGATACCCGGTGGTGCTGCTCGACCCCGCCACGGGCGCGGTGGTCGAGCGGGAGGGCGAGATCGCGCTCGACCTATCGCGCGCGCCGCTCGGACTCATGGCGGGGTACTACGACGACCCGGAGAAGACGGCGGAGTCACGCGCCGGCGGCTACCACCACACGGGCGACATCGCGGTGCGCGACGACGACGGCTACCTCACCTACATCGGGCGCTCCGACGACGTGTTCAAGGCCTCGGACTACAAGATCTCGCCGTTCGAGCTCGAGTCGGTGCTCCTGGAGCACGAGCTCGTAGTCGAGGCGGCCGTGATCCCCAGCCCCGACCCGACGCGGCTCGCGGTGCCGAAGGCGTACGTGTGCCTGACCGCGGATGCGGCGGACGAGACGGCCGCGGCGCGATCCGTGTTCGCGTACGCGCACGAGCGCCTGTCGTCGCACCTGTGGGTGCGGATCATCGAGTTCGTGCCGGAGCTGCCGAAGACCATCTCGGGCAAGATCCGTCGCGTGGAGCTGCGGGCGCGCGAGGCCGAGCGCGTCGCGTCGGGCGACGACTCACGGCAGCACCGCGACCGCGACTACCGCTGAGCGCTCAGGAGACGACGGCGACGGGCGACGTGGGCGTCGACGACGTCGCCGCCTTGACGACCGCGGCGACCTTCGGCGTCCCGGTCTTCGCGGGAGCCGCGGCCACCGGAAGCGCCTCGGCCGGCGCCTCGCTGCGGCGCGTCAGCCCCGCGGCACCCACCATGCCGCGCACGACGCCGCCGATCGTGAGCATCAGCACGAGTGCGGAGCCCGAGATGATCAGCGGCAGCCACTGGCTGCCGAAAGACGCGGTGACGCTCAGCAGCGCCCCGACGATCCAGACCCCGACGGCCCCGCCGGTGAGACCACCGGCACCCCGCGCGATCGCGATCCCGGCGACGATCGCGCAGATCACGGCGATCGCCGCGCCCACGTATCCGATCGGAATCAGGACCGCTGCCAGCTCACTGGCCACCCTCAATGTCGTCATGTTGACCCCCCGGTCTGCGGAATTCCCGCATTCTCGACACTAGAAGTGTGTCCCCTCCGGGCCATCCGTCTCAAGTCCGATCCGCATCATCCTCCAGAGGGATATATCGGCTGGATCGGCGACGCACACGAACGCCCCGCGGCCCTGGCGAGGACCGCGGGGCGCTCCGGAGGCATGGCGTCTCACCGGCTCCGCCAGGGACGCCGGGCACCGGCCTGGCCTACTGCTGCGCCGGAGCCTGGAACCCGTCCAGGATCCACC
>NZ_SSDO01000231.1:0-291 GCF_004794395.1 Microbacterium sp. K41
GCGGTCGTCGCGGCGCGCACCGGGCAGCGGCTGGTCGTGGACGACCGCGCCACGGTGTCGTCCTTCGTCGCCGCGCAGCATGTGGCGGAGCGGGTGCACCGGGGGCGCGTGGTGCTCCTGGGCGATGCGGCGCACGAGGTGAGCCCGATCGGGGGTCAGGGCATGAACCTCGGCTGGACGGCTGCGCTCCGGCTCGCCGCCGTCCTGCGCGACACCGAGCCGGGCGACAGGCCCGACCTCGACGCCTTCGCCCGTCGCACGCGGACGGCCGCCGATCACGCGCTGTTCACC
>NZ_SSDO01000232.1:0-7519 GCF_004794395.1 Microbacterium sp. K41
CCGCGACGACCGCTGACCCGCGCAAGGGAGAGGCCGCGGCGGGCCGACACGGCGCGGCGCTGATCTGGCGGGGCCGCGGTCCCTCATCGCGGGCGTCGGCGGGTCGGGGCGTCGGCCCCGCCGTGAGCAGGGGCATGCCCTTGCGGAACCGCTCTCATCGGGGAATATACTGCCGCCGAGGGGGAGAGCCGCTTCAGGATCGGGGGGACCGATGACGGAAGATGCTCGACACGGAGGTGGGACGACCAGTCCCATCCCCACATCGATGAAGGGCGAGGTACGGAGGGACCGACTGCTGACCCGGCTCAGCGCCGCGATGGAGGAGCCGTGGTCGCTCACGCTCGTGGGCGCGCCGGCCGGCGCCGGCAAGACGCGGCTGCTCGCGCAGTGGTCGCGTGAGCTGCGCGAGCACGCCGACGTCGAGGTCGTGTGGGTCGCGATGGAGCGCGGCGACGGCGTCGACACCCTGATCGCGGGTCTCGAACGGATCCCCGATCCCGCACTGCAGCGCGGCTTCGCCCGCGTGCCCCGCGGTCACGGGGCGGCCACCATGCGCGGACTCGCCAGGGCGCTCGACGCGGCCCGCAGACGGATCGTGATCATCGTCGACGACGTGCACCACCTTCAGGACGACGAGTCCGCCCACCTGATGTCGGTGTTCGTGCAGACGGTCCCTGGCGACGTGCACGTCGTGCTGTCCGGTCGCGGCACGCGCATGATCCCGCTGGCCCGTCGTCGGCTCAGCGGCATCGCCCTCGAACTCGACGGTGCTGCCCTGGCGTTCCGTCCCGACGAGATCCAGGCGTTCTTCGCGCTCCGCGACCTGCACCTGAACCCGAGCGAGATCGCCGCGCTGCTGACCCGCACCGCGGGGTGGGCCGCGGCGCTGCAGCTCATGATGCTCAACGCCCCCGGCGGGGGCCCGGTCGGGGCCTACCCGCTCCGGGGAGACGACCCCGACGTGGTCGACTACTTCGTGGAGGAGGTCTTCGGAGACCTCAGTGACGAGCTGCGCGGCTTCCTGGAGACGACGGCCGTCCCCGAGTCGTTCACGACCGCACTCGCGACCGTCCTCTGCGGCAGCGCACGCGCGGGCGCTCTGATCGAGCGGTTGCTGCGGCTCAACGTGCTCGCCGGCCCCGACGGCGCGGACCCCCCGCGGTACCACTACCACCCGCTGCTGCGCGCTTTCCTGCTCGGGCGCCTGCGCGCCAGGGGCAGCAGCGAGCCCGCCCGGCTCGAGGGCATCGCGTCGGCGTGGTTCGACGGGCAGGGGGAGGCCCTTCCCGCACTGGTCCACGCCGTGCGCAGCGGAGAGGAGTTCTGCGTCTCGGCGATCCTCCGTCGCAGCGGCATGCAGCTCGTGCTCGACGGCCACCCCGACGAGGTCGTCGCGGCGACCGGGGAGCTGACCGCGCAGCGCCGCGCGGAGCCGGGGGTGCGGATGCTGATCGCGGCGGCTGAGCTCACCCGCGGGAACGCGTCCGCGGCGGTCGCGGCGCTGTCGTCGACGCCGGAGACAGACGAGTCGGACGTGCACCGGGCGTGGAGGCGGGGGCTCGCGCTGCACACGGCACTGCGCCGAGGGGGGATCGAGGACGCGCTCGCCGCGGTGGGCTCGGAGCTCCGCACGCCGACGGGCGAGGAGCGGATCGACGCCTACGCGATGCTGCAGCTCGCGATGGCCCAGCTCTTCACCGGTCGGCTGGAGCAGTCCGAGGTGTCGGCCAGACGGGCGGCCGACCTGGCGCGGGCGATCGGTGCCGTATCGGCGGAGCTGCAGGCGGAGACCGCGCTCCTCACGGCAGCCCTGTTCCGCGGGCGGCTGCGCGAGGTGATGGATGCGAGTGCGGCCCTGGACGAGCGGTGGCACGAGCTCGGCGCACCGGACAACGCGTTCGTCGAGGTCGCCCGGGTGTGGCGATCGTGGGTGCCGTACGAGGCCATGAACCTGCTCGACGCGAGTCCGGCGCTGCTGCCGTCGGCGCGGGTCCTCGACGCGGGAGGGGAGACCGCGATCGCGCGGGGGCTGCACGGGTTGCAGGCACTGCTCGCCGCGGACACGGTCGACGACGCCCACGCCGCGGCCATGGCGCTGTTCGACTTCCTCGCGCCGCGGGAGGACCTCCCGTTGCCGGTGCACTGGTACGCCATGATGGCGCCGTTCGTGGTGCACGCGTTCCACCGTCTGAACGAGCCCACGATCCGCGACCGCTTCATCGACGAGGTGGAGGCGGCGCTCGGCGAGACCGGGGACGTGCTGGTCCTCCGTGCGCTCGCCGCGATGCACGACCGACGGCCCGGTGTCGCGCGCGGAGCCCTCGTCCCGGTGCTGGAGGGGGCCGCACGCTGCCTGCTGCCGGCGTCGATGATCGACGCCTGGCTGGTGGAGTCGCACCTCGACGTGGAGGACGCCGAGCCGGATCGGGCGCAGTTCGCCCTCGCCACCGCGCTCGCGCTCGCCGAGCCGGAGGACCACGTCCGCCGGGTCGCGGAGGCCGGGACGGTCGTGACGCAGCTGCTGGCGGCACGAGCGACCCCCGGTTCGCGCACCCGGTTCGCCGACCGCGTGCGCGAGCGGTTCACCGCCGCCGGCGTCCTGGCGGAGGAGGAGCTGACGCACCGCGAGCGCATCGTGCTGGCCGCCCTGTGCCGCAACGCCACGCTGCGGGAGATCGCCGCGCAGGAGTACATCTCCCCGAACACGGTCAAGACGCACGTGCGCAACATCTACCGCAAGCTCGGCGTGTCCGACCGCGAGGGGGTGACGGCGGCCGCCCACGCGCTCGGCATCGGGTGATCCCCGACTCGTCGCGAGGCGGTCACAGCGGTCCCGCGTCGTTCCCGTTCCCGCGCTCCGGCTGCGGCGACTCAGAATGCGGCGATGCCCTTGCCGATCATCGACACGCCGATGACGAGGAGGAGCACGGCCATGATGACCGCGTTCTCCTGGGCGAGCCAGGCGCGCAGAGCGTCGAGCGGGCCCCGCAGCCGCTCGGCCGCGACCAGGTACCCCACCACCGGTACGAGGACCGTCGACGCGGCGATCAGCGTGAACACGCCGATCACCACGACCAGGGCCCCGCCGTCCAGGCCGGCCGCGCCGATGTCCACCCCCGCTCCCGCCGCCATCAGCAGGTTCTTCGGGTTCACGGCGGAGAGCAGGAATCCGAGCCCGAGTGCCATCGGGAACCGCATCGTGTCGATCGCCTTCATCCACGCCGGCATGCTGGCGGTGCGACCGGCGCCGGGGCGACGGCGCCACTGTCCCACCGCGAGCAGCAGCAGGCCGACGCCGAGCAGCAGCTGCACGGTGCCGCGGATGGGTCGCGAGGCGTCGGGATCCTGCTCGGGGAGCACGGCGGACAGCAGCGTGAAGACGCTCACGGCGACCACGATGCCCGCGACCCAGCCCAGCAGGAAGCCGACGCTCGTGACACGGGCCTTCGGCGACAACAGCATCAGGATCGCCGCGATGATGGGGATCGGGCTGATCGCGATGCCGAGCGCGAGGGGGAGGACACTCCCGATGGCGGCTCCCATGGGTCTACCTCTCGTCGGGCGCCGGCTCGGGGACCGACGCGGTGAGGGCGGCGATCGCCGCGCGGTTGGTGGCGTGCAGCGGCTCGCCGTCGAGCAGGTCCAGCTCGGACAGCCGCCGCCAGGTGTTCGAGCGGACCCGGCTGAACGACAGCGAGATCGAGCGGTCGGCGAGCCAGCGTTTCAGAGCGGCGAACGACTCGGCACCCGTCACGTCGACGTCGGTCACGGCCTCCATGTCGACGACGAGGTGCTGCACCGCGCCGTCGCCCGCGGCCCGGATCGCCTCCTTCACCGCGGACGTGAACACGGTGCCGTTGGCGAAGAAGAGCGGCGCGGCCAGGCGCACCACGATGATGCCCGGCGCCGTCGTCGTTCCGGACGGCGCGTCCTCCAGCAGCGACTCCGCCGGATCGCCCGAGGCCTCCAGCACGTCGATCGCGGGGGAGGCCGCGCGCTTGGCGAGGTTGATGAGGGCCAGCACGAACGCGACGAGGATCCCGGGGATCGAGCCGATCAGGAGCGTGACGAGGAAGCAGACTGCGCCGATCAGGAACTCGAACCGGTCTTTGCGCCACAGGTCGATGAACTCCCGCACGCCCAGCAGCGGGATGATCGCGACGCCCACGATCGCCCCGATCGCCGGTGAGGGGATGTCCTCCAGCAGCGCCGTCCCGAACAGCAGCAGGAGGAGGGTGCCGACGGCGAGCACGACCGAGGGCAGCTGCGTGCGCGAGCCCGCCTGGTCCATCGCGGCCGTGCGCGACGTGGACGAGCCGACCGCGAAGCTGCCCTGCGCGCCGGCTGCGACGTTCGCGACCCCGAACGCGAGCAGGTCGCGGTTGGCTCGGAACGGGTACCCGTGCTTCTCCGCGTACGACCGCGACACCAGCAGGCCCTCGGCCGTGGTGACCAGGGTGAGCGCGATCGCGGACGGCACGAGCGCCAGCCACGTGCCCCAGTCCAGCACGGGCCACGTCAGCGCGGGGGGACCGGCGGGGACGGCGCCCAGCACGTCGACCCCGCGGTCGTCGAGTCCCGCCAGCAGCACGAGCACGGTCGTGAGGATCAGGACGACGAGTGCCCACGGGACCGCGCGCAGGAAGGCCTTCCCGATCAGAAGGACCGCGACCGAGCCGGCGGCGATCAGCAGGGACCAACCGTTGAGCGTGGGCAGTCCGCCGATCAGCGCAACTGCCTTCTCGGGGAACTCGGCACCGGAGTCGATCTTCACGCCCAGCATCTTGGCGATCTGGCTCACCATGATGTCCAGCGCGAGGCCGCCCACGAAGCCGACCAGGATCGGTTTCGACAGGAAGTCGGCGAGGAAGCCGAGCCGGAACACCGCCAGGAGCACGAACATCAGCCCGGACAGCACGGCCTGCGCGAGTGCGAGCGTGGCGTAGTCGGCGCTCCCGGCCACGGCCAGCCCGCCGACGGACGAGGCGACGAGCGCGGCCGCCGCCGCGTCGGGAGAGGCGACGAGCTGCCGCGACGACACGACCAGCGCGTACAGCACGGTGGGGACGATCAGCGCGTAGAGCCCGGCGGTCGCGGGCAGCCCGGCGATCTGGGCGTATCCGATGTTCAACGGGATGGCGATCGCGAGCAGGGTGACGCCCGCCGTCAGCTCCGTGAGGGCGTTGCGCGCCGTCAGACCGGCGAGCGGTCGTTGCATCCCCGCCTCCTCTCGCCGCGGCACCGAGCGCCGCGCGTCCACCCTTCCACCGCGGCGCGTGCCCTCGCCAGCGGGATCGGTCAAGCTCCCCCTGGTGATTTCCGGTCGGGCTCTGCGGCGGGGTCGGGCTCCGGTCGTGCGGGAACGGTCGGGGGCGGAGCGGCCGAGCGGTCGCCGGACAGCCAGCGCAGCCAGGTGCTGCCGGGGTCGACCTCCAGCACCAGGGTGCGTACGACCAGCGTGAGCGGCACGGCGAGGATCGCCCCGAGCGGACCGATCACGAACGTCCAGAACACCACCGAGAAGAAGCTCAGCGTCAGGCTCAGGTCGACCGCGTCGCTCACGAACTTCGGCTGCACGAGAACCTGCAGCACGACGTTGACGACGCAGTACACCGCGACGACGGCGAGAAGGAGGGGCCAGCCGCCCACCACGAGCGCCAGCACCGCGGGCGGGATGAGGCCGAGCACGAACCCGATGTTCGGCACGAAGTTCGTCACGAACGCGAGGATCGCCCAGACGAGCGGCGCTGGCACGCCCATCCACCACAGGGCGAGCCCGTCGATCACGGCGACGATCGCGCCGAAGATCGCGTTGACGACGAAGTAGCGGCGCACGCCGCGGTTCAGTCGGGTGATGCGCTCGATCGACGCCCGACGCGTCGTCCCGAACACCTCGCCCGCCCGCTGGTATCGGGCCGCGTCGACCGCGAGGAACACGATGTACGCGCACACGAAGAACAGTGCGGTCGCGACGCCGACCACGGTGCCGCCCACCCGGCTCGCGGCGGCGAGGAGCGTCTCGGGGTCGAGGACGGAAGCCGCGGTGTCGGTCGCGGCGTCCTCGAGCCCGAGCGACTGCAGCAGTGCGACCAGGTCGTCGGCCGTGCGACGGAGGCTGCCGTCCGTCGCGAGGTCGCCGATCAGCCCGGCGAACTGGATCCCGGCGAGCCACAGCAGGGCGCCCATCGCCACGAGGATCGCGATCGACACCACGATCACGGCGGTGGATCCCGTCCACGCCGGCCAGCCGCGCCGCCCGAAGGGACGGCGCACGGGATCGCACACCACGACGATGACGACGGCGAGGGCGAGGGGGCTGAACACGTCCCGCGCGACGGAGAGGCCCGCGAGCGCGATGGCGCCGGCGGCCAGGGCCAGCAGGACGCGCAGGGAGGGCGACAGGGAGCCGTCGATGACGCGTTCGGGGGAGGTGGGGGAGGTGGTCACGCGGTCAGCGTAGCCCCGCGCGGGGGCGTGCGCCGTGGCCCGTCCTTCTCATCCGGGTGAGAATCCTCGCGGTCCGCATGCGGTCGCGCGGCCGTCACTAGGGTGACTGCCATGTCGTCCCCCGTGCGTCAGACGAGTCCAGGGCCGACCATGCGGTTCCGGCCGCCGGGCCCGCAGCCCGGCGTGCTGCGTCGCGACCGGGTGACCGAGGCACTGCACGCGGCGGTCGCCGGCGCGCCGGTCACCGTCGTGAGTGCTCCCTCCGGTTTCGGCAAGACCACGGCCGTGGCACAGTGGGCGACGAGCGTGGACCGGGTGGCGTGGCTCGCGCTGAGCCCGTTCGACGTCGACCCCGCGCGGCTGACCCGCGGCGTCGTCGAGGCGCTGCGGGCGACCAGCGGCGACGCCTCCGAGCGCGACCTGCCCGCCCTCACGAACCCGGAGCGTGCGTACGAGGAGATCTGCCGGGTCTTCGGCGACCGCGACGCGCGGGTGCACCTGGTGGTGGACGACGCGCACCGGGCGGGGGAGCGGTGGCGCCACGGCCTTCTCGGCATGCTCGCGGAGCAGCCGCCGGACGGTCTGCGGCTGGTGCTGGTGGGGACGACGCTGCTCGAGCTGACCCTGAGCCGCCAGCGCGTGACCGCCCCGGAGGGGTTCCTCGGGGCCGACCTTCTGAGCTTCACGCGCGAGGAGGTGGCGCGGCTCGCTCCCGCCGCGCGAGAGGGCCTCGGCGCGGACGCGATCGTGGAGGAGACGGGCGGGTGGCCGATCGCCGTCCGGCTCATGATGATCGGTGGTGCCCGCCCGGAGCGGAGCGCCCCGAGCGCGTCGAGCTTCCTCGGCGAGTACGTGCGCGAGCACGTGCTGGGCGCCCTGCCGCCGGAGGTCGCCCGTTTCGTGCTCGACGCCACCGTCTGCGCCGAGCTCACGCCCGAGCTCGCCGCGCAGGTGACGCAGCGCGAGGACGCCGCGGAGCTGCTGGAGGCATGCGTGCGACTGGGGCTGTTCCTCGACCGGTTCGACGGACCGCACGGCCCGGTCTATCGCTGGCACCGCACGTTCGCCCGCC
>NZ_SSDO01000233.1:0-665 GCF_004794395.1 Microbacterium sp. K41
GAGCCGGCCGCGCGCGACCGTGCGGAAACCGAGGTGATGCCCGCCGG
Organism: Microbacterium sp. K41; assembly: GCF_004794395.1. NCBI lineage: Bacteria > Bacillati > Actinomycetota > Actinomycetes > Micrococcales > Microbacteriaceae > Microbacterium > Microbacterium sp. K41. The sequence continues at coordinate 48 of NZ_SSDO01000233.1, forward strand.
TGCGCCACCCGCGCTCCGCCATCCGCCGCTCCACGTCGGTGTCGGCCGTGCCGCGCAGCTCCACGAAGTCGCGCAGCAGCCCCGACGATGCGGCGACGTCGTTGACCGCGGCGATCTCGTCGATCAGGATCCGCGCGGCGACGGCCGGCATCGCCACCTCGGCGGCGACGATGAGCGACTGCAGCTGCGCCTCGCCGAGACCGCGACCGAACAGCACGAGCCGCAGTCCGGAACGGCCGGGACTGTCCACGCGCACCGAGGCCGCAGCGTCGCCGTCGGCCCGGGCGGCATCGGTCCACGCGTCGAAGCGGATCCGGTGGCGGAGTGCATCGGCCAGGTGTCCCCCGGCTTCGCGCAGAACCCCCGCGCCGTCGATGAGCGCGACGCCGAGGCCGAGATTCGCCGCGAGGTGCCCGAGCAGGTCGCCGAGGTCGTCCGCCGCGTACTCGAACGACTGCGCGACCTTGCGCACGCGGGTGAGCGTGAGGGCGTCACGCGCCTCGATCAGCATCCAGCAGGCCCTGGCGAGCTGCACCGGCCGCTCGACGTCGAGCAGGGTGAGCCCGAGCCTGGCCGCGAGCCGGACGGCGCCGCGGTCGACGTCGGCCGCGCCGGGCA
>NZ_SSDO01000234.1:0-9447 GCF_004794395.1 Microbacterium sp. K41
CGCCGCGTACCCGCCGCCGCCCGGTCCCGCGGCTCCCGGCGCCTACGGCCAGACCGCGCCGGCCTCGCCTCCCGGACGCGTGCTGTCGATCGTCGGACTCGTGCTGGCGTTCCTGCTGCCGCCGATCGGCCTCATCCTCAGCATCATCGCCGCGGTGCAGCTGGGGAAGGCGCACGCGCCGAAGGGCCTCGCGATCGCCGGCATCATCGTCGGCGCGGTGCTGACCATCCTGGAGATCATCGGCATCATCCTGCTGGTGACCGTGTTCGCGGGCATCTTCGGGATGTGCGCCGAGCTCGGCCCCGGCGTGTGGGAGGTCGGCGGCGTCACCTACCGCTGCGGCTGAACCCGCAACACACACGAGGGGCCGGATGCTGCGCGCATCCGGCCCCTCGTCGTCGCCCCGGTGCGGGGCGCTGTTCACTTCTTGTAGTTGGGCGCCTCGACCACGATCTGCACGTCGTGCGGGTGGGACTCCTTGAGCCCGGCCGAGGTGATGCGCACGAACTTGCCGCGGGCCTTGAGCTCCTCGATCGTGCGGGCGCCGACGTAGAACATCGACTGCCGCAGCCCGCCGACGAGCTGGTAGGCGACGGCGGAGAGCGGGCCGCGGTACGGCACCTGCCCCTCGATGCCCTCGGGGATCAGCTTGTCGTCGCTGGGCACGTCGGCCTGGAAGTAGCGGTCCTTGGAGTAGGAGGTCTGCTTGCCGCGGGTCTGCATCGCCCCGAGCGAGCCCATGCCGCGGTACTGCTTGAACTGCTTGCCCGACTGGAACACGATCTCGCCCGGCGACTCGTCGGTACCGGCGAGCAGCGAACCGAGCATGACCGCGTCGGCGCCTGCGACGAGGGCCTTCGCGATGTCGCCCGAGTACTGCAGGCCGCCGTCGGCGATCACGGGGATGCCGGCCGGACGGGCGGCGAGCGACGCCTCGTACACGGCGGTCACCTGCGGCACTCCGACGCCCGCGACCACGCGCGTGGTGCAGATGGAGCCGGGGCCGACGCCGACCTTGACCGCGTCGACGCCCGCGTCGACCAGCGCCTGCGCACCCTCACGCGTCGCGACGTTGCCGCCGATCACGTCGATGTGGGCGAAGGACTCGTCGGCCTTGAGGCGCTTGACCAGGTCGATCACGCCCTGCGACTGGCCGTTGGCCGTGTCGACCACGAGCACGTCGACGCCCGCGTCACGCAGCGCCTCGGCCCGCTCCCACGCGTCGCCGAAGAAGCCGATCGCCGCACCGACGCGCAGGCGGCCCTGGTCGTCCTTGGTCGCGAGCGGGTACTTCTCGCTCTTGTCGAAGTCCTTGATGGTGATGAGCCCGGCGAGCTTGCCGTCCTCGTCGATCAGCGGCAGCTTCTCCACGCGGTGCTTCGCGAACAGGGCGATGACCTCGCCCGCCGCGACGCCCACCGGTGCGGTGACGAGGTTCTCGCTCGTCATGACGTCTTTCACGAACGTGGTCTGACGCTCGAAACCCGAGACGAACCGCATGTCGCGGTTCGTGATGATGCCCACCAGGCGGCCCTCGGCGTCGACCACGGGAAGGCCGGAGATGCGGTACTTGGCGCACAGCGCGTCGACCTCCTCCACCGTCGCGTCGGCGGTCGTGGTGATGGGGTCGGTGATCATGCCCGACTCGCTGCGCTTGACGCGGTCGACGTGTGCGGCCTGGTCGGCGATCGACAGGTTGCGGTGCAGGATGCCGATGCCGCCCTCGCGCGCCATCGCGATGGCCATGCGCGACTCGGTGACGGTGTCCATGGCGCTGGACAGCAGAGGCGTCGCGACGGAGATGCGACGCGTGATCCGCGACGACGTGTCGGCCTCACTGGGGATGACGTCGGTATGCCCCGGCAGGAGCAGAACGTCATCGTAGGTCAGTCCGACGAAGCCGAAGGGATCGTGCTGGTCCATGGAATCTCCTCCTGCGCGCGTGGCGCGGGTCCGGGTGCGAGTGGGTGGTCGACATCGGCCGGGGCGGGGCTGAGCCCGTATGCAGATTCTAAGCGAGACACGCCCGAGAACATTCCCAGTCCCCCGTCGTTACCGGACCGTTGGCCCGAGAGGTAGGTGATTCGCGGATCGCCCATTACGCTCAAGTGCGTCGTCCATCCCCGCGGTTCGACCCGAGTCCGCGGAGACAGCACTCACAGTGGAGGTTGCGTGGGACCCACAGCACTCGCCGGACCGCGGAAGCGCCCCTGGGCTTTCGTCTTCTTGGGAATCCTCATGGCGCTCGCGGCCTCACTGCTGCTCCCTCCCTCAGCGGCCTCCGCCGACACCACCGACGACGGGCAAGAGGTCACCGACTTCTACTTCGCGGGTGTGGTCACCAACGCCGATGAGCCCGTCGAGGGCGTGGTCATGTCGATCGAGGGCAACGGCTTCGAGGCCGAGACCGAGACCGACGCCGAGGGCAAGTGGCGCCTGTACGTGCCGGAGAAGGAGACGTACACCCTGACGGTGGACGAGTCCACGCTCCCCGACGGTGTGATCGTCGACGCCTCGCAGCTGCCCGAGGGCATCCAGCCGGTGTCGGGCACGACGGCCTCGTTCGAACTGGAGTTCGGGCTCACCGGCACCAAGATCGTCAACCTCTTCCTCGGCGCGGGCGAGCGGGTCACGGTGTCGTTCCTCGATCAGCTGCTGTCGCGCATCGTCGGCGGCCTGAACTTCGGGCTCCTGCTCGGCCTGGCGTCGATGGGCGCCGCTCTCATCTACGGCACCACACGGCTGTCGAACTTCGCGCACGGCGAGATGGTGACCTGGGGCGCCGTGATCACCCTCGTGTTCACGACCTTCTGGCAGCTGCCGCTGTGGGCGGGCATCATCGCGGCGGTGATCGGCGGCGCGGCCCTGGGCTGGGCGCTCGACGCCGGCATCTGGAAGCCGCTGCGCCGCAAGGGCCTCGGGGTGGTGCAGCTCATGATCGTGAGCATCGGCCTCTCGCTCGCGCTGCGGTACACGCTGCAGTACATCATCGGCGGCAACACCTACCAGCTCCCCGGCGCGAGCCCCGAGCCGATCCGCCTCGGGCCGATCTCGCTGTCGTACATCGACATGATCGGCATGGCCACCAGCATCATCGTCATCCTCGGCGTGGCGTTCTTCCTCACCCGCACCCGGACGGGCAAGGCGACGAGGGCGATCTCGGACAACCCGCAGCTCGCGGCCGCCTCGGGCATCGACGTCGACAAGGTCATCCGCATCGTGTGGATCCTCGCCGGCACGCTCGCCGCCATCTCGGGCATCCTGTGGGCGTACTTCCGCCCGGGAGTGAAGTGGGACATGGGCATGCAGATGCTGCTGCTGATGTTCTGCGCCATCACCCTCGGCGGCCTTGGTTCGGCGATCGGCGCCCTGATCGGCTCGATCATCGTCGGGCTCGCGGTGGAGGTGTCCACGCTGCTGGGCGTCCCCTCCGACCTCAAGTACGCCAGCGCCCTGGTCGCGCTGATCATCATCCTGCTCGTGCGACCGCAGGGCATCCTCGGACGCAAGGAAAGGTTGGGCTGACACATGGACTTCGGAAGCATCTTCGGCAACACCGCCTCCTATCTGTTCAGCCCGACGACGATCGCGTACGCGCTCGCGGCGACCGGCCTCGCGGTGCACTTCGGCTACACCGGACTGCTCAACTTCGGCATGGCCGCGTTCATGGCGATCGGCGGCTACGGCTACGCGATCTCGATCCTCACCTTCGGCTTCCCGTGGTGGGCCGGCGTGCTGGTCGGCGTGCTGGGTGGGGCCCTGTTCGCCCTGCTGCTCGGCATCCCCACGCTGCGCCTGCGCGCCGACTACCTCGCCATCGCGACCATCGCGGCCGCGGAGGTCGTGCGGCTCATGTTCGTGACGGAGCTGTTCAAGGACTGGACCAACTCCGCGGGCGGACTCTCCGGCTACCACCAGAGCTTCCGCGACGCGAACCCCTTCCCCACCGGCACGTACGGCTTCGGTCCCTGGACCTACAACGCGACCGACCTGTGGGTGCGCGTGGTCGGCCTGATCGCCCTGGCCCTCGCGGTGCTGGTGGTGTGGGCGCTCATGCGCAGCCCGTGGGGTCGCGTGCTCAAGGGCATCCGCGAGGACGAGGACGCGGTGCGCTCGCTCGGCAAGAACGTCTTCGCGTACAAGATGCAGGCGCTCGTGGTCGGTGGCATCATCGGCGCGCTCGGCGGCATCGTGTTCATCCTGCCGTCGGCCGTGATCCCCGGCAGCTACTCCACGTCGCTGACGTTCTTCCTGTGGACGATCCTGCTGCTCGGCGGCGCCGCGACGGTGCTCGGGCCCACGCTGGGCGCCGTGCTGTTCTGGATCGTGTTCGCGTTCCTCGGCGCGCTGCTGCCCGCCATGGCGAACGCCGGTTACCTGCCCATGTCGGGCGCGCAGGCCGATGTCGTGCGGTACATCCTCATCGGCATCGTGCTGATGCTGATCGTGATCTTCCGCCCGCAGGGCATCCTCGGAAACAAGAGGGAGATGACCTTTGTCAAGTGAGAACGACGCGGCGGTCACGCCCGCGAAAAGCACCCCGCGCGCCAAGACGACCGGCCTCACGGCCGGCCCCGCGGTGCCCGGCGTCAAGAAGGTCGACCCGATCCTCGTCGTGGACGCCGTGCAGCGGCGTTTCGGCGGCCTCACGGCCGTCGACGTCGACCACCTGGAGATCCCGCGCGGCGCCATCACGGCCCTGATCGGCCCGAACGGCGCCGGCAAGACGACGCTGTTCAACCTGCTGTGCGGCTTCGACAAGCCCAACAGCGGCACCTGGTCGTTCGACGGCACCAACCTCTCCGGCATCCCCTCCTTCAAGGTCGCCCGCATGGGGCAGGTGCGCACGTTCCAGCTCACCAAGTCGCTGTCGCTGCTGACCGTGCTGGAGAACATGAAGCTCGGCGCGAAGGACCAGCGCGGCGAGGGCTTCTGGGCCGGGCTCTTCCCCTTCCTCTGGCGCAAGCAGGACCAGGAGATCGAACAGCGCGCCCACGAGCTGCTGACGCGGTTCAAGCTCGACGCCAAGGAGCAGGACTTCGCGGCGTCGCTCTCCGGAGGCCAGCGCAAGCTGCTGGAGATGGCGCGCGCACTGATGAGCAACCCGACACTGGTGATGCTCGACGAGCCCATGGCCGGCGTGAACCCGGCGCTGACGCAGTCGCTGCTCGACCACATCCTCGACCTCAAGGACCTGGGCATGACGGTGCTGTTCGTGGAGCACGACATGCACATGGTGCGTCACATCGCCGACTGGGTGGTCGTGATGGCCGAGGGACGCGTCGTGGCCGAGGGGCCGCCGGACACCGTGATGGAGGACCCCGCGGTCGTCGACGCCTACCTGGGCGCGCATCAGGACGTGGACCTGGGTGCCGTGACCGGACGTCTGCCCGTGATCTCGGACGCCGACGCGGAGCGCATCCGCGAGCAGATCGAGACCGAGGTCGAAGCCGAAGTCGAGGCCGAAGAGGCCGAGGAGGAGAAGCCATGACCGACGCGCCCGTCGAGCGGAACGAGATCAAGAACGACGACGTGGTCGTCGAGCTCACCAACGTGCACGCCGGGTATCTCCCCGGGGTGGACATCCTCAACGGCGCGAACCTCGTGGCCCACAAGGGCGAGCTGATCGGCATCATCGGCCCCAACGGCGCCGGCAAGTCGACCCTGCTGAAGGCCATCTTCGGCATGGTGAACGTGCGCGACGGCGACATCACGGTCAAGGGCGAGAGCATCGTCGGCCTCAAGGCGGACAAGCTCGTGGCGCGCGGTGTCGCGTTCGTCCCGCAGACGAACAACGTGTTCCCGTCGCTCACGATCCAGGAGAACCTCGAGATGGGGCTCTACCAGAACCCGAAGATCTTCGCGGAGCGGCTGGAGTTCGTCTCCAGCATCTTCGGCGAACTCGGCAAGCGCCTGAAGCAGCGCGCCGGATCGCTGTCCGGCGGCGAGCGCCAGATGGTGGCCATGTCGCGCGCGCTCATGATGGACCCGTCCGTGCTGCTGCTCGACGAGCCGTCGGCCGGCCTCTCCCCCGTGCGGCAGGACGACGCGTTCATCCGCGTCTCCGACATCAACAAGGCGGGCGTGACCACGATCATGGTCGAGCAGAACGCACGACGCTGCCTGCAGATCTGCGACCGCGGCTACGTACTCGATCAGGGCCGCGACGCCTACGAGGGCACCGGCCGCGAGCTGCTGAACGACCCGAAGGTCATCGGCCTCTACCTGGGCACGCTCGGCACCGACGCCGCCTGACACGCGCCGCGAAGGGCCCGGCATCCGCGGATGCCGGGCCCTTCTGCGTGCGGAACGCGTCGCGCCGTGCCCGCCGTGGGACACGACGAAGGCCCCGAGCCGGAGCCCGGGGCCTTCGCGATGCGGCTTACTTGATCCGCGTCGTGGTGTTGTCTGCGCCGAACTCGTAGACGCCGATCGCGGCGCCCTTCGGGTCGTTGTTCTCGTCGAACGTGATCTCACCGGAGAGGCCGTCGTAGTCCGGCGTGCCTCCGTCGTTGATGATCGCGGCGCACTCGGCGAAGTCCTTGCACTTCTCGCCGTCGCCCTCGCCACCCGAGACGGTGATCATCTGCTGGGCGATGTCGGCACCCTCGACCGAGCCGGCCTTCAGGGCCGCCAGGGCGATCAGGATCACGGCGTCGTAGGCCTCGGCCGAGTAGGTCACGGCGTCGATCGGGTCGTTGCCGTCGGCCGTCCAGACCTCGTTGAGCTGGTCGAGGAAGTCCTGCGGCAGCTCGGCGCCGGCGCGCGTGCCCTTCGAACCCTCGAGGCTCACCGGGATGTCGGAGCCCCAGTCCTTCAGGTTTCCGTCGACCAGGTAGAGCGAGCCGGTGTCGATGCCCGCGTTGGCGAGCAGCGGCGCGATGGTCGCGAACTGGTCGTACGAGACCACGGCGACCGCGTCGGGCTTGGCGGCCGCGATCTCCGACACCTGGGCGTTGAACTGGCCGTCACCCTGGTTGTACGACGCGTCGGCGACGACCTCGCCGCCGGTGCCCTCGAACGTGGCCTTGATGGCCTCGAACAGGCCCGTGCCGTACGGGTCGTTCTGGTAGATGATGCCCAGCGTCTTGTGGCCGTCCTCGGCGATCTGGTTGCCCAGCACCTCGCCCTGCAGGTTGTCGCTCGGCGCCGTGCGGAAGTACAGCGGGTTGATGCCCGTGAAGTCGGGCGACGTGTTCGACGGCGAGACGGTGAGGATGCCCGCACCGGCGTTGCTGTCGAGGATCAGCTTGGTGACGCTCGACGACGCGGCACCGATCATCGCGGTGATGCCCGCGTTCTGCAGGTTGGTGATCGACGTCTCGTAGGCCTTGTTGTCGAGGTCGCCCTCGTCGGCGGTGGTCAGGTCGATCGTGACACCGGCGTCGGCCTCGTTGATCTGCTGCACGGCGAGCTGCACGCCGGCTTCCATGGGAGCGCCGAGGAAGGCGAGCGATCCGGTGGCGGGCAGCAGCGAGCCGAGCTTGAGCGTCAGGTCGGCGGCCGGCTTGTCGCCGCCACCCTCCGACGGCTCGGCGTTCGGCGTGCTGCTGCAGCCGGCGATGACGATGGCGGATGCGCTGACCAGCGCGATCCCGGCGAAGACCTTCGCGGTGCGCGAGCCCTTCAGTGCGTTCATGGATGCTCCCTTGCGTGACTGAACGTGGATTGTGACCACAGGCGGGTGCTCTAACACTAGGGCGTGAGGTCAGCGCGCAGGGGGTGCAAGTATCTCGGTGCGTTAACGATCCGACACCGGGTGTCGCCGCGGTCGAGCCCGGGGATCAGAGCAGGGCGGCGCGCGCGATCCGGCGTCCCCGCCGCCCGGCCAGCAGCAGGTCGGCGACGAACACCGCGATCGCGATCCACACGAGCACGAACCCGATCCATCGCTCCGGCGGCATCGGCTCGTGCAGCACCACCACGCCGATCAGGAACTGCATGATCGGCGTGAGGAACTGGATCATGCCGATCACGGCCAGGTTCACGCGGCGCGTCCCCGCCGCGAACAACAGCAGCGGCACCGCCGTCGCGACGCCCGCGAAACCCAGCAGCAGCGCGTGCACCACACCGTTCGCGCCCATCGTGAGGCCGGAGGTCTGCGCCACCACCACCAGCTGCACCACCGCGATCGGCAGCAGCCAGAACGACTCCAGCGTGAGCCCGCTGACCGCGTCGACCGCCGGACCGATCTTCTTCTTGATGAGCCCGTACACACCGAACGAGGCGGTGAGCGACAGCGCGATCCACGGGAAGGAGCGGTACGCCACGATGATCACGACCACCGCGATCGCGGCGATGCCCACCGCGACCCACTGCAGGCGGCGGATGCGCTCCTTGAGCACGAACACCCCGAGCAGCACGGTCGTGATCGGGTTGATGAAGTAGCCCAGCGCCGTCTCGACCACGTTGCCGCTGAGCGTGCCCAGCAGGAACACCTGCCAGTTGATGTAGATGAGCAGACCGGCCAGTGCCGTCCACCCGAGCAGCCGGGGCGTGCGGAGGATCACGCGGATCGCCGCCCACCCGCGCGTGACCGTGAGCAGCAGCAGGCAGAACACGAAGGACAGCACCACGCGCCACGCGACGACCTCCCACGGGCCCGTCGGCGCCAGGAGCAGGAAGTACAGCGGCAGGACCCCCCACAAGACGTAGGCGGACGCGGCGTAGACGACGCCCGCGGTCGGGGTGGCGCGGGCGGTCTCGGGGGTCACCGCACAACCCTATGCCCGCGGCGCGACCCCACCGCGCCGGTCACCGGGCCGCTCGGGAAGATCGGCGGGAAGTGACCGACGATTGGCGGAAACGCAGAAGGGGTCCGGATGCCGTGGCATCCGGACCCCTTCGGATCCGTGGCCCGCGCGCGGCGGGGACGGGATTCAGCTGATCAGCGGACGACGACCGCGAGGACGTCGCGAGCCGACAGGACGAGGAACTCGTCGGCGCCGAACTTCACCTCGGTGCCGCCGTACTTGCTGTAGAGCACGCGGTCGCCGACGGCGACGTCGAGCGGAACGCGGTTGCCGTTGTCGTCGATGCGGCCGGGGCCGACCGCCACGACCTCGCCCTCCTGGGGCTTCTCCTTGGCGGTGTCGGGGATGACCAGGCCACTCGCGGTGGTCTGCTCGGCCTCGACCTGCTTGATGACGATGCGGTCCTCGAGCGGCTTGATGGAAACCGACACGGTCTACCTCTTCTTTCTTGACGCTGACACGAAAGACTCGTTCGCACTCTCAACCCGAGAGTGCTAATGCCAGTGTAGGCGGTCGGCTGGCACTCATGCAATGCGAGTGCCAGCCCGGGAACGTCCGCCCCCGCGCGCCTAGGCTGAAGGCGTGGAGATGTCCGAGCTGCGTGCCCTGCTGACCCCCGCCGGCCTCGAACTGCTCGACGGCACCGGCGAGGTGGGCTCGACCGCAGAGGCCGCCGCCGCGGTCTCGCGTCTGC
>NZ_SSDO01000235.1:0-9825 GCF_004794395.1 Microbacterium sp. K41
CGGCCGACATCGCCGCCGCCGTCCGCGCCGCCGTCTGACCCCGTCCGCTCCGGTCGCGGTGCCCCGGTCGCGGTGCCCCGGTCGCGGTACCGGATCGAAAACACGCCTGGGTGGGCCTCGCGCGGTCCGTTTTCCACCCCGCACGCGGGGTCAGCGCGACAGGAGGGCGGACGTCTCGGCGACCGTGATCTGCGGCGGGTAGAGGCTCATGACCTGCACCGCGGCGGCGTGGTTCTCCGCCGTGGAACCGGCGCAGGCGTCGGTGGCGACGGTCACCCGGGCCCCCGCGTCCGCGGCAGCGAGCGCCGTGGAGATCACGCAGCAGTCGGTGGACACGCCGGCCAGCACCACCGGCGCGCCGTGTCCCACCACCGCCTCCAGCTCCGCGCCCCACTTGCCGAACGTGGGCAGGTCGAGCGTCGGGTGCGGGGACAGCCCGCGCGCCGCGGGAACCAGGTCGAACAGTGCGTCGTCGGCCGGGCGGTCGGCGAAGGGCCACGCGTCGAGGTAGTCGCCCCAGGAGGTGGAGCGGTCGGCCGTGGGCAGCCACCGCGTCACCAGCACGCGGTCGCCGAACCCGTCGGCGAGCCGCCGGATGTTGCCCATCGCGTCGTCGAAGAACGGCGACCCCCACGCGGAGTCGGGCGAGGCGAAGATGTGCTGAGGGTCGATCACGACCAGCCAGGCGTCCCGCGAATCCGGGCCGGCGGTCGTGGTCACGCCGCCTCCTGCCGCCGGATCTTCCCCGCCCTGGCGAACCAGGTCACGACGAACGACAGCACGAGCGCGAAGAACACCCCGAGGTTGGCGTACGCCCAGTCGCCGTCAGCGCCGCCGACCAGGAACAGCAGATACCCCTGCCAGTTGTTCCACGGGGCGGCCTCGGCGAAGCCGTTGAGCACGAATCCCCAGCCGATCACGCTCGCGACCACCAGGGTGACGATCGAGGTCCAGTCCCAGGCGCCGTAGCGGCCGCGGCTGTCGAACAGCGCCTGCTCGTCGTAGTCGGCGCGGCGGCGGAGGATGTCGGCGATCAGGATGCCGGCCCAGGAGGCGAGCGGCACGCCGAGCGTGATGAGGAAGCTCTGGAACGGGCCGAGGAAGTCGGTCGCGAAGAACACCACGTAGATCGTGCCGAGCGTGAGGATGACCCCGTCGATCGCGGCGGCCGACGGGCGCGGGATGCGGATGCCGAGGCTCAGCAGGGTCAGGCCGGAGGAGTAGATGCCCAGCACGGCGCCCGACACGAGCGCGAGGACCGCGGTGAGCAGGAACGGCACCAGCACCCAGAGCGGGAGGATGCTCGCGAGGGCGCCGATCGGGTCGGCCGCGATCGCCGTCAGCAGGTCGTCGTCGGAGCCGCCGAGCAGCAGGCCGAACACGACGAGGATGACCGGCGCGACCGAGCCGCCGACCGTGTTCCAGGCGACGATCGCGCCGTCGGAGGCTGTGCGCTTCTGGTAGCGCGACCAGTCCGCGGCGATGTTGATCCAGCCCAGCCCGAACCCGGTCATCACCATCACGAGTGCGCCGATCACCTGCCCGATGCCGCCGTCCGGACGCGCGAGCACCACGCCGAGGTCGATGCTCGGGATCGCGAGGACGATGTAGAGCACGGTCACCACGCCGGTGACCCAGGTGAGCACCGACTGCAGGCGCATGATCGTGTGATAGCCCAGCACGGAGGCCGTGACGATGAGCGCGGCCACCACGACGGTCGCGACGATCTTGAGCCACAGGCTGTCGCCGTCGCCGCCGAGCTGCGTGATCACGGTCGCGGTGGCGAGCACGGCCATGATCGCCAGGAACGTCTCCCAGCCGATCGAGGTGAGCCACGAGACGATGCCGGGGATCTTCTGCCCCTGCACGCCGAACGCCGCCCGCGAGAGCACCATGGTCGGCGCGGAGCCGCGCTTGCCCGCGATCGCGATCAGCCCGCACAGCAGGAACGACACCACGATGCCGATCACCGACACGAGCGTCGCCTGCCAGAACGAGATGCCGAAGCCGAGCACGAACGAGCCGTACGACATGCCGAACACCGACACGTTCGCGGCGAACCACGGCCAGAAGAGGTCGCGCGGCTTCGCGGTCCGCTCGGATTCGGGGATGATCTCGATGCCTGCGCGCTCGATGAGAGCCGGCCTGATGTCGGTCATCTGCTCATGATGGCACTGCTGCGCCCGTGCAGGGCTCAGCCGGCGAAGAACGCTCCGGCCACGCGTGTCAGGTCGTGCAGGTCGCTCACGCCGGCGAGCTCCCGCGCCGAGTGCATCGACAGGATCGGGATGCCCACGTCGACCGTGCGGATGCCCAGGCGCGTTGCCGTGATCGGTCCGATGGTGGAGCCGCAGGGCACGCCGTTGTTCGACACGAACTCCTGCGTGGCGACGCCCGAGCGCTCGCACCACTCACGCCAGGCGGCGCTGCCGACCGCGTCCGTGGCGTAGCGCTGATTGGCGTTGAGCTTGAGGATGGGGCCGGAGCCGAGCACCGGCTGCACCACGGGGTCGTGGCGGCCGACGTAGTTGGGGTGCACCGAGTGACCCACGTCGCTCGACAGGCACCACGACGCGGCGTAGGCCCGACGGCGGGCCGACGCGTCGGCGCCCAGCCCGTCGTAGACCCGCTCCAGCACGTCCTCCAGGAACGGGCCGGCCGCGCCGGAGCGCGACTCCGACCCGAGCTCCTCGTGGTCGAACGCGGCGAGCACCGCGATCGGCGCACCAGCGGCGGGCTCGTGCGCCTGCAGCGTCACCACGCCGGCGTGCACGGAGGCGAGGTCGTCCAGGCGACCGGAGGCGAAGAAGGCGCTGTCCTTGCCGAACACCGCGCCGCGTGCCGCATCGGCCACCACCACGTCGTAGCCGCGGACGTCAGACGCCGACACCTCGGCGGAGGCCGCGAGCTCCGCGAGGATGTCCGCCTCGGACGGGTCGCCCAGTCCCCAGACGGGCTGCGTCTCGGTCTGCTTGTCGAGCGCGAGGCCGTTGTTCACGCCGCGGTCGAGGTGGATCGCCAGCTGCGGCAGTCGCAGCAGGGCACCCGTGTCGGCGAGCACGACGCGGCCGTCGGCGAGGGCCAGGCGACCGGCGAGGCGCAGCTCCCGGTCGAGCCAGGAGTTCAGCAGCGGGCCGCCGTAGACCTCGACCGCCGCCTGCAGCCACCCGCGGACACCGGTCGTGGGCTGCGGCTTGAGTTTGAAGCCAGGGGAGTCGGTGTGGGCGCCGAAGACCTGCACGGGCGTGGTCGCGGTGGCGTCGGCGGGGACGACCCAGGCGATCGCGGCACCGTCGCGCACCACGACGTACCGCCCGCCCGTGGCGGACGGCCACGCGTCGTGCTCGTCGAGCCGCGTGAACCCGGCGTCCTCCAGGCGACGGGCGACCTCGGCCGCGGCGTGATAGCTGGAGGGGGAGGCGGCGACGAAGTCGGCGAGGTCCTCGGCGTGGGCGAGAGCGACCGGGGTGACGGGCATGGGCATGACCTTCCTGCGCGGGGTGTCTTTCGAGCGTAGTCGCGACCGGCGTTCCCCTCCGGTTCACCTCGGACGGCTAGGGTGGTCCCGATAGCGCCTAGGGTTCCGGGGTCCGCACCCGTCTGGTCCGAGCGGCGCCACGGTCCGCTCCCGTGAGCGGGCCGTCATCTGACAGGACAAAAGCCCGGAGGACCCTGTTCGTCGTGCCTGCGCCGAACGGAAGGGTCTGTCGTGTCCCCACTCGCCTTCGTCCTGGTCCTCGGTGCCGCCGTCGCCCACGCCGCCTGGAACGTGATCGCGCACGGCATCAGCCGCGCCGGCTCGCCGTTCCTGTGGTGGGGCGCGGTGGCCAGCACGGCCGTGTGGATCGGGGCGGTGCCGTTCACGGGGGGCCTCGGCACGTCCGACCTCGCCTCGTTCGCCCTCGGGGTGGGTGTCTCGGCCGTGCTGCACGTGGTGTACATGGCGGTGCTGCAGCGCGGCTATCGCGAGGGCAGCCTGTCGACCGTGTATGCGACGGCGCGCGGGACTGGTCCCTTCCTGTCGGTGATCGTCGCGGTGCTGCTGCTGGGGGAGCGGCCGTCGGGCATCGCACTGGTCGGCGTCGCCGCGGTGATCGTCGGCGTGGTGGCGGTCGGGCTGGTCGACCGGGGGAGCGGCGGAGGGCGGGGCGTTGACCTCGGCCTGGTGTTCGGGCTGCTGACGGGCGTGGCGATCGCGGTGTACACGATCTGGGACACGCATGCGGTGCGCACGTGGAGCCTGTCGCCGGTGGCCTTCATGGTGGGCACGACCCTGCTGCAGGTGCCGTTCTACTCGATCGCGGTCCGTCGCCGCTGGCCCGCGGTGTGGGCGCTCGGGCGTGCCCAGTGGCGCCGCATCCTGGCGTTCGGTGTGCTGTCGCCCCTGTCGTACATCCTCGTGCTGTCGGCGATCCAGATCGCTCCCGTCGCGCTGGTCGCGCCGTTGCGCGAGGTGAGCGTGGTGCTGGTGAGCCTGTTCGGCGCGGTCGTGCTCAGGGAGTCGCGGCCAGGGTGGCGGGTGGGCGCCTCGCTCATCGTGCTGACCGGCATCGTGCTGCTTGCGCTGTGACCCCCGCGGTTCCATTCTGGAGATGGCGCGGGGTGGAAGAACGACAGCCCTCGGACCGTCGACGCCGACGGTCCGGAGATGGATGCAGGTGTGAGCACTCTCCCGGATCCCCGCGGCGCGCGCGGTGCGCCAACGGAATGCCCGCGTGCCGCGCGAGGCACGGGGTCAGCGGAAGGTGACCAGTCCCGCGTGCGCGGCCGTGACGAGGATCTGCACGCGGTCGCGCAGGTGCCACTTCGACATCATGCGCCCGAGGTGCGCCTTGACCGTGCCCTCCGACACGATGAGCGCCTTGGCGATCTCGGCGTTCGACATGCCCTTCGCGAGGCACTGCAGCACCTCTTCCTCACGGTCCGTGAGCGGTTCGAGGGCATCAGCGGCGGTCGCGGCGGGCGTGGAGTCGCGCACGTGCCGGATCAGCATGGAGGCGATGCGCGGGGACAGCGAGCTCTGGCCGGCGAACACCTCGCGCACGCCGGTCACGATGTCCTCCGCGCTGGAGTCCTTGAGCAGGTAGCCCGACGCCCCGGCGCTCAGCATCGGCAGGACCGTGTCGCTGCCGTCGAGGGTGGTCACGGCGAGGATCCGCACATCGGGCCACCGTTGCGCGATGGCCGCCGTCGCCTCGATGCCGTTCATCTCGGGCATCTGGACGTCCATCATGACGACGTCCGGCTTCTCCCGCTCCACCGTGCTGAGGGCCTCCCGACCGTCCTCCGCCTGCGCCACGACCGTGATCTCCGGCGCGCGCGACACGAAGTGGGACAGCGCGGAGCGGACCAGTGGATCGTCATCGACGATCACGACGCGGATTTCCTGCATGGAGGAAGCCTAACCGCGCTGCACCCGCGGATCCGCGCTGTAGACCTTTGGCCATCGAGGTCTGGACTCAAGACAGATGTGCCCGCTCAGCGTCGTCGAGAAGATGAATACAGACATCGACAAACGACTACAAAATGGAGGTGAACGTAATGACTTTCTGGCAGCAGGTTGGCAAGTTCTTTGGTCTCGTCCGCTAGAGTACCTGGCGAATAGGAGATAGTGAACCATGGCCTTCGACCATTCGATTCGCGGGTCTGCGGATACTCTCCGGCTGGTCCGGGGCGAGAAGCTCAGTCCCATCGAGCGGATCGTCGTCCTGGTGATCATCTCCATCACGATCGCCGTCGATCTCATCGGGTTCATCACCACCCCCGGGGTCAACCCGGGAGCAGTGCTGGTGAGCATCGCTTCGACGGCCGCGTTCGCCCTCTACCTCTGGAAACCGCTCATCGCGACATGCGCCCTCGGCGTCGTGTTCGCCCTCTCTTTCTTGGCAGGAACCGAATCCCAGGTCCTGACCGCCGCCGCTGTCGCGGCCGGATTGGTCATGAGGCTCGGCTGGACTTCGCTGATCCTGTCGTACACCGGCGCGTTCCTCGTTTCGGCCGCCGTCGTCGCCATGGGCGACGCCGACGCCGGCGTGAACGTCGCCCTCTTCTTGGTCTTCGCCGCTGTCGCGGGAGCCGTCGGCTTCGCGCTGCGGATCGCGTTCGCACGTGGCAGCCGCCTGGAGCGTCAGCTCGAGGCAGCGGCCGAACAGGAACGCGAAGCAGTGCTCGCCGAGCGGCGATGGATCGCCGGCGAGTTGCACGACAGCATCGCGCACCACCTCACGGTGGTGTCGCTGCACGTGCAGATGCTCGAGGACCCCGGAACCAGTGACGATTCGCGTGAGGCCATCCGGGTGGCCGCGCGCAAGGCCATGACCGATCTCCGGTTCGTGATCGAGCTGGCCGACGACGGGCCCCGGTCGGCAGGCATGCCGACGGGCGACCTCGTCGCGGCGATCGACGAAGCACGCACCGAGTTCGCGGCCGCCGGGCACACGGTGGTGTGCGAAGGCGACCCGGGCGACGAGCGCATCCCGCGCGCCGTGGAGATCGTGCTGGCGCGCATCGTGCGCGAGTCCGCCACCAACATCTTGAAGTACGCCGGCGAGGGCACGGTCGAGATCCGTCTCGCCGTGGACGACGACACCGCGCACCTGACCCTGCGCAGTCCCCTTCCGACCACGCCCCGCCGCGAGCTCTCGTCGAGTCGCACGGGCCTCGGCCGCATGGCCGAGCGCGTCATGGGCGCGAGCGGTGAGTTCAGCGCGGGGGAGGTCGACGGGCACTGGCTCGTGTCGGCCGCACTGCCGGTGGCCTGAGGCGCTACAGTGGCAGAGTGCGCTGCGTGTGCACGAACAGACCTAGACGAAAGTCTAAAAAGGTCTCGACTTTCGGCACTTCAGAGCCCAATTCGCACCGGCATATGCTGAAAGCTCCCCAGATAAAGCGTCCCCAGCGCTGCGATCGCGGGCGCGATCTTTCTGGCTTCTGAACACTCCCGTGCCCGCGATCGCGAATCTGTTTCCGGGCCCTTTCCCCTGCGGCCGAATGCCTCTCCTCACGCACCCACGGCGCGCATGAAGTGCCCATCGGTCGAGATGCCGGACGCCGCCACCGTGAACCGGACCACCTCGCTGAGGTAGCGGTCCTCCGAGGCCTCGAAGATGCGTCCGTCGGCGTCGCGCGACGTGCGCGTGAGTCGCAGGATCGGTGCGCCCCGCGGAACCCGCAGCAGGCTCGCGTCCTGCTCGTCGGCTGCGACCGCATCGATCTCGTGCCGCAGCGTGACGATCGGATGCCCGAGGGAGGCCAGGTACTCGGTGATCGAGACCTCGTCCAGATCGACCTCGAACAGCCGACGCCCGACGTCTTCGGTGTAGGCGAGGCGCTCCAGCATGGTCGGCCGCCCGTCGAGGAGGCGCAGGCGGACGACGCGGACGATGGTGTCGTCACGCCCCACGCCGAGCGCGGGGCCCAGGTCGCCGGCGCGGCGCAGGCTGAGCTCCTGCGTCTCGGCGCCGGGGGTCACGCCGAGCTCGCGCGCCCAGCGCGTGAACGGCACTGACACGTCGACCGCCTGGTTCGCCTTACGCGCGACGACGCGCGCCGGGCGTCCGCGACCGGTCTCGATCAGCCCCTCGGCGCGCAGCGCCGCGAGCGCGTTGCGGATCGGGCCGCGGGAGGTGTGCCAGCGCTCGGCGAGCTCGGCCTCGGTGGGTACGTCGTCGCCGGGGCGCAGCGTGCCGTCGGTGATCCGGGCGCGCAGGTCGTCGGCGATCTGGGTGTACACAGCTTCAGCCACATAGGTACATTACTTCGCCATCGCGCGGATGCCGCGGATAGCCGGTGAGTGTTCACCCAGGCGAATGGCGGGTGAACGCGCCCTGAACTCTTCCGAGATAGGTATACATCTGAAGACCGAGCCTGTCAGAGTCGTCGAGGATCACCCCTCCCACCCTGAAAGGTCCACCATGAAGCTCCGTGCTCTCCCCGCCCTCGCCGGCGCTGCGATCCTCGCGCTCGGCCTCGCCGCCTGTGCCGGAACGGCCGAGGCCACCGACGCCCCCGGCGACGCACAGTCCGCCGGCGCGAGCGGGTTCGCCGTCGACGAGAACACGCTGGTCTTCGGCGTCGTGCCCGACTCGGTCGACACCGAGACCAACTACCAGCCCCTGATGGACTACATCGCCGAGGTCACCGGGAAGACCGTCGAGTACCACGAGTCCACCGACTACGCCGCGCTGATCGAGGCCGCCGTCGCCGGGAAGGTCGACGTCGCGTCGTTCTCCGGCTTCACCTACGTGACCGCCACCAACAACGGCGCGAAGCTCACGCCCATCTCGTCGATCATCACCGAGGAGGGCCAGGAGCCCGGCTACTACTCGCAGGCGATCGTCCCCGCCGACAGCGACATCACCAGCCTGAAGGACTTCGCCGGCAAGAAGGTCTGCTTCGTCGACCCGTCGTCGACCTCCGGCTACCTCTTCCCCTCCTACAACCTGCTCGAGGCGGGCATCGACCCCCAGGCCGACATCACGCCGGTCTTCGCGGGCAAGCACGACGTGAGCGTGCAGAAGGTCGGCGAGGGCGTCGAGTGCGAGGTCGGGTTCGCCGAGGACTCCGAGGTCGAGAAGTCCGACAAGGTGAAGGTGATCGACGAGACCATGGTGCCCGGTGCGCCCCTGGTCTACTCCTCGTCCCTCCCGGACGAGGTCGCGCAGGAGCTCGTCGACGCGCTCGGTGAGGTCACGATCGACGACATCATCGCCGCGGGCATCGACGGCGCCGACTCCGACGCGTTCCGCAGCGTGTTCTACGCCACGAAGCCGGTCGACGACGCGTACTACGACCTGATCCGCGACATCTGCGCCGAGACCGAAGCGGAGCAGTGCAAGGCCTGACGGCCTGATGTGCCCGTCGTCTCGCCGGCGCTCGCTCAGGAACCCGACTGCGGTTCCTGAGCGAGCGCAGCGGGACGAAGGGCCTCGCACCGGACCCGACCGCACGACAAGGAGATGCCATGACCGCGGCCACCGACACCCTCATCCGCCTCGACGGCGTGACCAAGACCTTCGGCAGCACCACGGCTCTGAGCGACGTGTCGCTCACCGTGGCCCGCGGCGAGATCGTCGTGCTGCTCGGCCTGTCCGGCTCGGGGAAGTCGACGCTCCTGCGACACCTCGACGGGCTCGAGGTGCCCACCGCCGGCACGGTCGACGTGCTCGGCGCCGCGGTCCCCGCGCTCCGCGGTCGGGCGCTGCGCGACCTGCGCAGCCGCGTCGGCTTCATCTTCCAGCAGTTCGAGCTCGTGCCGTCGCTGACCGTGCTGGAGAACGTGCTCACCGGCTCGCTCTCGCGCGTGCGCGGCCCCCGCCTCGGGCTCTGGGGCTACTCCCGCAGCGCGAGGCTGACCGCTCTCGAACACCTCGACCGGGTCGGGCTGCTCGACCGGGCGTACCAGCGCAGCGACACCCTCTCCGGGGGACAGCAGCAGCGCGTGGCCATCGCCCGTGCGCTCATGCAGAAGCCCGACATCCTGCTCGCGGACGAGCCCGTCGCCTCGCTCGACCCCGAGTCGAGCGAGCAGGTCATGGCCCTCATCCGCCGCATCTCCGCCGACGAGGGGCTCACCGTGGTGTGCAGCCTGCACCAGGTGGACCTCGCCATCAGCTGGGCCGACCGCATCGTGGGGCTGAGGCACGGCGAGGTCGTGCTCGACACCCCCACCGACGGCCTCAGCAAGGCGGAGGTCATGGAGATCTACGGACGCGTGGCCACGACGACCGCGGAGATCACGGCCGTGCAGGTCGAGCTCGCCGACGCAGCCACCCCGGCGGGCGTGGCATGACGGCCCTGGACACGGCGGCGGCGCCCGGCACCCGC
>NZ_SSDO01000236.1:0-295 GCF_004794395.1 Microbacterium sp. K41
AGCCGGCGAGGACCGTCAGGGAGACGGTCGCGGCGAAGATCCCGACGTCGGCGTCGGGCGTGATGCGCCCCGCCGCGAGCAGGGGGCGTGCGCCCGCCGCGGCCGCCATCCCCGCGAGGAACGACGGCACCTTCCCGTCGCCGGACTGGCCGTCGTACGACCCCTCGCCCGTGACCACCACGTCGGCGCCCCGGACGGCGTCGGCGAGGCCGATGAGCTCCGCCACCTCGGCAGCCCCCGGGGCGAGGACGGCACCCCAGCGCACGAGGGCCGCCCCGGGGTCTGCCGAGGTGGC
>NZ_SSDO01000024.1:0-5955 GCF_004794395.1 Microbacterium sp. K41
CCGCCCGCACGATCGCGTCCCCGCCCTCGCGCGCCGGCGTCGCACAGCTGCGCACGGGCGTCACCCGGCGACGGCCGCCCGCGGGATCGGGCTCGAATCCGGCGACCGCGATCTTGGTGCCCCCGATGTCGACCCCGACGATCACACCCGCTCCCCGGCTTTCGGGGTCGCCGCGACGAACCGGCGCGTGAGCGCGATCGGGTCGGTGATCGCCCCGCCGACGACCACGGCGAAGGCCCCCGCGTCGAAGGCCGCGCGCACCTGCTCCGGTGTCTGGTAGCGGCCCTCCGCGATGGTCGGGATGCCGGCCGCGGCGAGCGCGGCGACGAGATCGAGGTCGGGTCCGTCCTGCCGCGGCGAGTGCGGCGTGTAGCCGGAGAGGGTCGTGCCGACCACGGCGGCGCCCGCCTCCCACGCCCTTCTGCCCTCCTCCGCGGTGGAGACGTCGGCCATCACCGGGAGCCCGGTGGCCTGCGCGATCCGGCCGAGCAGGCCGAAGTCCGTGCCGAGCTGCTCGGTCGTGGCGTCCACCGCGATCACGTCGGCCCCCGCCGCGGCGAGGCCCTCCGCAAGAGCGACGTCGGGCGTGATCACGTTGCGCACGCCGTTCCACACCTTGTGCAGTCCGATCAGCGGCACCGCCGTCGCCGACCGCACCCGGCGGAGGTCCTCCGGTCCGTTCAACCGCAGCCCGCTGGCGCCGCCGAGCAGCGCCGACTCCGCGAGCGCACCGATCACGTGGGTGTCGCGGGCCGGGGTGCCCGCTGACGCCTGGACCGAGGCGATGAGGCTGTCACGGAGCAGTTCGAGGGTGTCGTGTGTCACTTGATCGCTCCTGCGCTGACGCCGCCGATGAAGAACTTCTGGCCGATGAGGAAGATCACCACGGCCGGCAGCGTGAACATCACGCATGCCGCCATGAGCGGTCCCCACGCCACGTCGTTCTCCCCGAAGAAGGCGTACAGACCGATCGACAGCGTGTACGTCGACTGGTCGTTGAGATAGATGAGGGGATTGAGGAAGTCGGTCCACGCCCACACGAACTGGAAGATCGCCGCGGTGACGATGGCCGGGCGGGCCAGGGGCAGCACGATCGTCGCGTAGGTGCGGAACTCGGAGGCGCCGTCGAGGCGCGCGGCCTCGATCAGCTCGTCGGGCACCGCGAGCAGGAACTGCCGGATCATGAAGATGAAGAACGGCGTGCCCAGGAAGGCCGGCACGATCAGCGGCAGATAGGTGTTCGTCGCCTCGAGCCCGTTCCACACCAGGAACAGCGGGATGAGGGTCACCTGGGGCGGCAGCATCATCGTGGCCAGCACGAGGATGAGCAGCGGGCGGGCGCCGCGCCATTTCACCTTCGCCAGCGCATAGGCCACCAGCGGGCACGAGATGACCGTGCCCAGGATGCTCATGCCCGACACGAACAGCGTGTTGCCGAGGTAACGCCACACGGGGATCTGCGCGAACGCCTCGGCGAAGTTGTCCATGGTCCACTCGGCCGGAAGCAGCGTGGGCGGCGAGGAGAACACGTCGCCCGGCGTCTTGAACGCGGTCGACAGCATCACCAGCAGCGGGAAGAGGAACAGCAGCGCGAGCAGCGCCACCGACACCTGCTGCCGGACGCGGCGCAGCGTGCGGCGCGTGCGGCGGGGCCGACGGGCGGGGGTAGAGGTCTCAGCGTGTGCCATCGTGCACCCACTTCTTCGACGACGCGAGCACGATGAGGCTCACGATGAGCGTGACGATGAACAGCGTCCAGGCCATGGCCGAGGCGTAGCCCATCTTCAGGAACACGAACGCGTTCTGGTACAGGTACATCGCGTAGGAGAGCATCGACTGCCCGGGCCCGGAGCCGGCCTGATTGAGCCGCTCCTGCGACAGGATGTAGGGCTGCGTGAAGATCTGCAGGAAACCGATGATGCTCACGATCACCTGGAACAGGGTCACCGGAGACACCGTCGGCCAGGTGACGCTCGTGAACCGGCGCCAGACTCCCGCACCGTCGAGCTCGGCCGCCTCGTACAGCTCCTTCGGCACCTCCTGGAGGGCCGCGAGGTAGATGATCATGGTGCCGCCGACGGTCCACAGCGACATCATGATGATGGCGGGCTTGGTCCATTCCGGCTGCTGCAGCCACGCCGGACCGTCGATGCCGAACCACGACAGGAAGTGGTTGATGAAGCCGTACTGGGCGTTGAGCAGCCAGCGCCACAGGTAGCCGCCGACCACCACGGGCACGATCGAGGGCAGGTACACCAGCGCGCGGTACAGCGGCTGGCCGCGGACGGGGGTGTTGAGCAGGTGGGCTCCGGCGAGCGCGATGCCGATCGCGAGCGGCACCCCGAACACGGTGAGCACGGCGGTGTTGGCGAGCGACTTCCAGAACACCCCGTCCGCGAACATCTGGGTGTAGTTGTCCAGGCCCACCCACTCGGGCGCCTGGAAGAGGTTGAAGTCGGTGAAGCTGTAGTACGCCGAGGCCACGATCGGGTAGGCGAACAGGAACAGGAAGCCGACGATGAACGGCGCGGCGAAGGCGAGGCCGATCAGCGTCGTGCGGCGGCTGCGGCGCCGCCGGACGGGGGCGCCGGGCCCGGCGGGAGTCGTCTCCCGCCGGACCCGGGGTGTGGTGGCCGTGGTCACGGAGCGCCGCTCACTTCGAGGAGTAGGAGGACATCCGCTCCTCGACGGTCGCGATCGCCTCCTCCGGGGTGGCCGTCAGCCGCACGACCTCGTCGAACGCGGTGGCCAGGTCGGTCGCGTACTCCGCGCTGTACGGGCGGCTCGCGAGGGACTTGGCGTTCGGCGAGGAGGCCGCCTCGGCCCAGACACCGAAGTCCTGCAGCTCGTCGAAGGCCGCGCTGCCGGCGAGGGAGGAGCGGCCGGGGAGGTTGCCCAGCGCGACGGCGAACTTCTCCATCGGCTCGTCGCTGACGAGGTAGGCGAGGAACGTCGCCGCCTCTTCTTTGTGCTTCGAGTTGGCGGGGATGAACAGGGTGCTCGCGGTCACCTGCGTGCTGTTCTCCAGCTCGGGGGTGGCGGCGGGGATGGCGGTGACGCCCCATTCGAAGTCGGGGGCGATCTTGGCCGCGCTGGCCGAACGCCATTCGCCGTCGATGATCATGGCCACCTGGCCGCTGAAGAACGGGTCCTGCGCCGAGAGGTACTCGCCCTGACCGGAGACGAACGTGGCCATGGCGTCGGCGCCCACCGGCTCGATCACGTTGTCCTGGTACCACTGCAGCGCTTCGAGGTTGCCGTCCTCCGCCGGGGTCGGGCCGTCCTCTCCGTCCCAGCTGCCGCCGAACGCGTAGCCGAGAGTGGTGAGCGTGGTGCTGTCGTTGGCGGAGCCGAGGCCGAGCTGGGTGATCTTGCCCGAGGCGTCCTTCTTGGTGAGCTTGGGGATGGCGGCGGCGAGCTCGTCCATGGTGGTGGGCGGGGTCACACCCGCCTCCGCGAGCAGCTGGGGGTTGTAGAGCAGCTGGAAGCTGTGGATGGCGATGGGCAGCGAGTAGATCTTGCCGTCGTAGGTCATCTGCTCCATCGCGCTGGGCACGAAGTCGTCGACGTCGATGCCCTCCGCGGCGATCGCGTCGTCGAGCGGGGCGAGGATGCCCTTCGAGGCCCAGGCGCCGACGGTGTTCCCGAAGTTGTCGGAGATGTCGAACGAGCCGTTGGACGACGACATCGAGGTGAGCTGCTTCTGGGTGTCGGGGCTGGAGACGCCCTTGACGACGATGTCGTCCTGGCTGGCGTTGAAGTCGGCGATGATCGCCTCCAGGGCCTTGGCCTCCTCCCCTCCCCACAGGTACGAGAACGTGATCTCGGTGGGGCCGTCGGCGTCGCTGCCGCCTCCCGCGCATCCGCTGAGGGCCACGACCGTCGCTGTGGTCAGTCCGGCGGCGACCAGGGCGCGCCGGCGCATGTGCTGCTTCATGTGCATGGGGAGTTCTCCGCTCATCGTTGACCTTGCAAAAGGATTGGAATAGACCAATTCGGAACTGCTGAGAACAGACATTGACACACCTGGGCGCGGTCGTCAAGATTGGGTTAGTCCAAATGAGGGGGAAGCCATGACGATCGAGGGTGTGACGAAGCACGAGCGGGTGCGCCGGCATCTCGAGGAGGTCATCCAGCAGGGCCTGGCGCCGCACGAGAAGCTGCCGACCGAACGCGATCTCGCCGAGTCGCTCGAGGTCAACCGGCAGACGGTGCGCCGGGCGCTCGACGAGCTGGAGCGCGACGGGCTGGTCTACCGGCTTCAGGGCGCCGGCACCTTCGTCAGCGCCTCGCGCATCAGCAAGGCCTTCGAGCTCACGTCGTTCTCCGAGGACATGCTCGCCCGCAACATGCGGCCAGGATCGCTGTCGGTCGACGTGTCCACCGCCGCGGCGGGGCAGACCACCGGCTACGCCTTGAACCTCAGCCCGCAGTCGCCGGTGGTGCGGATCCGCCGCGTGCGCACCGCCGACGACATCCCCATCTGCCTGGAGGTGTGCTCGATCGCGGCCGACGCCGTGCCGGGGCTGGAGGAGGGCATCGTGGGCGACTCGCTCTACGAGGATCTGCGCACCCGGTTCGGCATCTCGGCCGTGCGCGCCGACCAGGAGATCCACGCGGTCGTGCTCGACGAGGAGCAGGCCGCGGCCCTGCAGACGCCCCCGTTCTCGCCCGCGTTCCTCGTCAAGCGCACCACCTACGACGCCCGCAGCCGGCCGCTGGAGTACGCCGAGTCGGTGTACCGGGGCGACCGCTACTCCTACCTCCTCTCGATCTCCCGCCCCTGAGCGTTCGCGCTCCCGACCGGCAATCCCTTCACCGACGAAAGGCTCCTCGTGTCCGACCCGACCCTCCGCCCGCGCATCGCCCTGCTCCCCCTCGACGATCGGCCGGTGAACGTGAAGCTGCCCGGCGACGTCGCCGCGGTCGCGGGCGTGACGCTCGACGTGCCGCCCGCCGAGATCCTCCCCGCATACCGGACGGCGGGCGACGCGGACGCGCTGGGCGCCTGGCTGCGGGAGCGCGCGGCCGACCCGGCGACCGTGCACCTCGTGGTGTCGGTCGACATGCTGCTCTACGGCGGACTCATCGCGAGCCGGACGAGCCACGACACGACGCGTGACGTGCTGGCGCGTCTCGACGTGCTGCGCGAGGTGCGGCGGATGCGCCCCGAGCTGCCGATCTCGGCCGTCTCCCTGGTCACGCGCGCCAGCAACTCGTACTCCGCGGCCGAGGAGCCGGAGTACTGGACGGCGCACGGCAAGGAGATCCACGCCCTCGGGGGCGACGCCCACCGGCTGCTCGGCGAGACCGACGTGCTGCCGCTGGAGGAGCTGACACCCGTGCCGGCCGATGTCGTGTCGGACTACGCGACGCGGCGCCTGCGCAACCACATCGTCAACCTCTCGACCCTCGGGCTGGTCGAGGACGAGACGCTCGACTTCCTCGCGATCACCGCCGACGACACCGCGCCGTTCGCGGCGGGAAGCGCCGAGCAGGTGTGGCTGCGGCACTGGATGCGGATGCTGCCGTCGGGCCGTCGCGTGCTCATGTACCCGGGCGCCGACGAGGTGGGGGCGGCGCTCGTCGCCCGAGCTCTCGCGGGGAACGCCGGGGTGACGGTGTCGTTCGCGGTGGCGTGCGCCGACGCCGCGGGGATGGAGCGGATCCCGCCGTACGAGAACATGTCGCTGGCGGCCTCGGCGAGCCGGCAGATCCGCGCAGCCGGTGCCGTCGAGGTGGCGGCGGACGCCGACGTGACCCTGGTGCTGCACGCCCCCGACCCCGACCGGCACGACATGTTCCGCGGGCGGCCCGATGCGGTCGACACCGCGGCCGTCGCCGGCACCGTCGCCCTGGTGCGGGAGCGGCTGGAGGCGGGCGAGCGGGTCGCGCTGGCCGACGTGCGGTATCCGAACGGGGCGGACGAGGAGCTGGTGCGCGAGCTCGCCGACG
>NZ_SSDO01000237.1:0-1245 GCF_004794395.1 Microbacterium sp. K41
CCGCCTCCGCCGACCGCCGCTCGGCGTCGGCACGCTCCGAGACCCGACGCTCGGAGCGGTACTCGGCGCGAGCGAGTGCGCGCCCGAGCGCGTCGAGCCGATCCTGCACAGTGGGCGTCGTCGCGGTCTCCGTCGTTTCGCCGCCGATGTCCTCACCGCCGCCGTTCTCCCCGCCCAGGCCCGCGTCCGTCACCAGGCGCTCGGCCTCCTCGAGTCGCGCGACGACCGTCGCCAGCCGCGAACCCAGCGCCTGCTCGGCCTGTCGCCGCCGCTCGTCGAAGCGCGCCTGCACGTCTTCGAAGCGCTCGGTGCCGAACAGCCGCCGCAGCAGCGACTGCCGGTCCCGGCTTCCGGCCAGCAGGAACTCCGAGAACCGGTTCTGCGCGAGCAGGATCACCTGCAGGAACTGCTCCCGGCTCAGCTGGAGGATCTCATCGAGCTCCTGTGCCACATCGACGGCGCGCGCCGCTCGGCCGACCCACCCCGATGCGGTCGACTCCTCGAGCGAGACGGCTGCGGCCTGCTTCGTCATGCCCCCACCGCGGCGCGCGGGGCGGAGGTACTCCGGCGACCGGGTCACACGGTAGCGGCCGGACGGCGTGCTGAACTCGACCACCACTTCCGACGGGTCGTCCGGCTCGCAGTGGTCGCTGCGCGACCGCTTCTCGCCACCCTCGTACCGGGGCACCCCGCCGTACAAGCCGAAGCATACGGCGTCGAGGATGCTCGACTTCCCGGCGCCCGTGCGACCGGCGATCAGGAAGATGCCGTCGTCGGCGAACGCGTCGAAGTCGACGATCTGGCGTGCGCGGAAGGGTCCGAATCCCTCGACCTCCAGGCGGTGCAGACGCATCTAGACGAGAGCCTCCGCTCGGACGCGGTCGTCGAGCACCTCGCGGATCAGCTCGCGCTCGACCTCTGTCGCGCCCTGCCCGGCGCGCACGTGCTCAAGGAAGGCCCCGATCCGGTCGGCGTCGGTGACCGCGGAGCGCAGGCGCTGTGCGTACGAGTGCTCCTCCGTCTCACCCGTGACGATCGGCTGGTGCTGCACCATGGCGCAGTGCGGGTACGCCTCGCGAAGTCGTCGCATGGGCTCGGACTGCGGCACGGCATCGGTGTACACCGCGCACACCCAGTCGTCGGCATGGGCGGTGACGTTCTCCGTGGACAGGATCTCCGCGAAGCTGCCGGTGAGCGTGACGAGACGCCGCGGCACCGGCAGCTCCCGCCACTCGACCCGGGCGA
>NZ_SSDO01000238.1:0-644 GCF_004794395.1 Microbacterium sp. K41
GCCCCGCAGCCCTGAGCGGCGCGGGAGCCCACGCCGTGCTCGCCGACGTCACCGCCCTGCGCGGCGCGCTCGCCCAGCGCGACCTGCTGCCCACCGTCTCCGCGCGCTGAGCATCCGGCCATGGGAACCGTGCTGATCCGTCCGCCCGGTCACCGGAGGGACGTCGCCCTGCGCCCCGCCGCCACCGCCATGGTGTGGATCGGCGACGGGCACCCGCACGAGACCATCGCGGTGCCCGGCGTCGCCCTCGGCGACCACGACGTGCTGGTCGCTGTCGAGATGTCGACCATCTGCGGCTCCGACGTGCACACCGTGCAAGGGCGGCGCGCGGCCCCCACCCCGCTCGTGCTCGGGCACGAGAGCGTGGGGCGGGTCATCGCGCTCGGCGACGCCGGAGCGGACGCGACCGACGGGGCCCCGCTGCGCCTCGGCGACCGCGTGGTGTGGTCGGTCACGGTGTCGTGCGGCACGTGCGACCGCTGCCGCCGCGGGCTCACCCAGAAGTGCCGCGACCTGGGCAAGTACGGCCACGACAGGGTGGGCGTGCACGGCGACCTCACCGGCGCGTTCGCCAGCCACGTGCAGCTGCGCGCGGGGACGGCGGTCGCGCGGGTGCCGGAGTCACTGCCCGCCGCGGTGCTCGC
>NZ_SSDO01000239.1:0-279 GCF_004794395.1 Microbacterium sp. K41
CTCGCCCGCGACGCCGCGACGGCCAGCCGGACCGCCGCCCCACCCGCACCCTCGAACCCCTCGTCGCGCCCGGCCCCATCGGGGACCCCGGAGCCGACGACCGCACCCCGCACCGCACCACCGCAGGAGGACCAGTGACCGCGCCGATCAGCGACATGCACGAAGGGCACACCACCCGGGGTCGCTACGACACCCAGCCGACCGTGGCGCTGCCGCCGGGCGAGCGCATCCTGCGCGGTGCCGAGGCGTGGGCCGCCGCCGCCGAGCTCGCCGAGGCCC
>NZ_SSDO01000240.1:0-330 GCF_004794395.1 Microbacterium sp. K41
CCCCCGAGGCGATCGAGGGCGCCACGTCGTCCGCGCTGAACGAGCTGTGGGGCACCGGGCTCGACGCGGTGGCCCTCGCGCGCATCGGTCGCACGGCCGAGAACGAGGCGGTCGGCGCCCCCACCGGGATCATGGACCAGATGTCGTCGATGCTCGGCGAGCCCGACGCCGCGATCTTCCTCGACTGCCGCTCGCTGGAGGCCGAGGTCGTGCCTCTGGGCATGGCCGCGGCCGGGCTGTCCGTGCTGGTGATCGACACCCGCGTGAAGCACGCCCACTCGACCGGCGGCTACCGCGCGCGCCGCGAGTCGTGCGAGCGCGGCGCCGCGG
>NZ_SSDO01000241.1:0-1163 GCF_004794395.1 Microbacterium sp. K41
GCTCCTCCGCCAGGGCGGCACGCACCACCGACAGGTCGGCGGTCTGCCGCTGCACCTCCTGCACCGCGGTGAGGGCGGCCGCGGCGGCGGCTCCCCGCACCTCCTCCGGCGCGAGTCGCGGGATGTTCGAGGTGTCGCCGTAGCCGCCGTGGACCTCGTCGCGCACCATCTCGCCGTCGCGCAGCTCGATCACGCGGCGACGCATCTGATCGACGAACCCCGCCTCGTGCGTGGCCATGAGCACGGTCGTGCCGCCGGCGTTGATGCGGGCGAGCAGCTGCATGATGTCAACGGAGGTCGCGGGGTCGAGGTTTCCGGTGGGCTCGTCGGCCAGCAGCACCTGCGGACGGTTCACGAGGGCACGGGCGATCGCGACGCGCTGCTGCTCACCGCCGGAGAGCTCGTGCGGCATGCGCTTCTCCTTGCCCTCGAGCCCGACCAGCGCCAGGGCCTCGGGCACGGCCTGCTGGATGAAACCGCGCGAGGAGCCGGTGACCTGCAGCGTGAACGCGACGTTCTGGTGCACGGTCTTGGACGGCAGCAGGCGGAAGTCCTGGAACACGGAGCCGATGTGGCGACGGAAGTAGGGCACCTTCCGGTTCGCGAGGGAGCGGAGATCGCGACCGAGGACGGCGACGCGACCACTGGTGGGCACGTCCTCCCGCAGGATGAGCCGCAGGCAGGACGACTTGCCCGATCCCGAAGCGCCGACGAGGAAGACGAACTCCCCGCGTTGCACTTCGAAGTCGACTCCGGACAGGGCGGGCTTCGACGTCCCGCGGTAGCGCTTCGTGACGTTCTCGAACCGAATCATGGCGATTCGAGCCTAAGCGCGGGCTCTGCGCTGACCCGCTGCGACACCCCGCGCGGCCTCAGGCCGTCGACCTGTGCAAACGGTGTCGGCGTCGCTGCCCACTGCTATACATGGAGAGTCGATTCGCGTCACCCACGCGAGCGCGCACACGGAGGGGACTTCCATGACGACACCTGCTGGCTGGTACGACGACGGCTCCGGTCGGCTGCGGTGGTGGGACGGCCAGCAGTGGACCGAGCACTTCGCGCCCGAGACGCCCGCTGTGCCCGCCCAGGAGTCCCCGGCATCCGAGTCCGAGACGACGCCGGGTGCGCCCGCTGCGGCGGTGCCCGACGCGCAGCCCGCGGCC
>NZ_SSDO01000242.1:0-1302 GCF_004794395.1 Microbacterium sp. K41
AGACCGGGGGCCACTGCGGGTGGCGGGCACGGGCTCCCCGGTGCTCGCGGACCTCTCCGCCCGCGTCGCCGTGGCCCGCCACCCGCAGTGGCCCCCGGTCTGACGCGCGACGGTGCCCCCGGGGCGCTCGCGGGATCGAAAACGCTCCGCCGGAAGCCCCCGCGGGCGCCTTTTCGCACTCGCACCCGCACGAAGCCCCCGCGACGCCTTCCGCGGGATCAGAAGCGCTCCGCCGGGAGCCCCCGCGGGCGCCTTTTCGAACCCGCACCCCCGGCGAGACCCACGGCAGGACCCCCGGCGGGATCAGCGCCCGAACCTCAGCGGGCCACGTCGAGCACCCAGGTGACGCCGAAGCGGTCGGTCAGCATGCCGAAACCGGGCGACCACGACGACGCGGCCAGCGGTTCGATCACGCTCGCCCCCTCCGTCAGCGCCCCCCAGTAGCCCTCGAGCTCGGTGAGGGTGTCCGCCCGCAGCGACTGGAAGAACGCGCGGTCGGTGAGTGTCGCGCCGTTCTCCCGCCGCGTCGAGCCCGCCGTGGTCGCCGGGTCGTCCAGCCCGGGGATGTCGTACGCCATGAGCCGGATCCCGTGGTCGCCGTCGAGCTGGCCGAACACGATCCGGTCCGCACCGGGCGCGTCCGCGGGCATGCCCACCTCGGCGTAGGTCGTGGCGTGCACGGTGCCACCGAACACCGAGCGGTAGAAGTCGAGCGCCTGCCGGGCCGTGCCGCGGAAGTTCAGGTGCGTGGTGGTGGTGAGGGACATGGGCTTCTCCTTGTTCTGCGGGCTGCCGTTCAGCGCCGCGGTGAGTCCACGATCACAGGGGTAGCGGTCGGTTTCTGTCCTCTCCCTCCCGCACAATGAAGTCATGACCGGAAGCTCCTCCCGCATGCTCGCGCTGCTGTCGCTGCTGCAAGCGACGCGCGACTGGCCGGGCCAGGAACTCGCCGACCGCCTCGGCGTCACACCCCGCACCGTCCGCCGCGACGTCGACCGGCTGCGCAACCTCGGCTACCGCATCGGATCGAGCAAGGGCCCGTACGGCGGCTACCGCCTCGAAGCCGGGTCCGAGCTGCCGCCGCTGCTGTTCGACGACGACCAGGCGGTCGCGATCGCGGTGGCACTGCAGGGCGCGAGCGCGAGCGGCGTCGATGTGACCGAGGCGGCAGAGCGCGCCCTCGCGACCGTGCGGCAGGTGATGCCCTCGCGGCTCCGGCACCGGATCGACGGCATCCGCTTCACCGGCGCGGCGGCCGAGGTGCGGGTGGACCCGGGCGTGCTGGAGGCGGCGAGCGCGGCG
>NZ_SSDO01000243.1:0-213 GCF_004794395.1 Microbacterium sp. K41
CAGCCGCCCGCGGATCCTGCTGCACCTCGCGCTCGGCGACGTCCGGGCCGCCCGCAGCATCAAGCAGCGCGACGCGCCGGGCGACCGCTTCGCGACGCTGCTGGAACGCGCCAGGGTGGCCCTGGTCGACGGTCGTGCGCCGGAGGCGGTGCGCATGCTGGCGCAGACGCGGCTCCAGCCGACCACGTCTCGCGAGCGCGCGGAGGCCGCGGC
>NZ_SSDO01000244.1:0-11196 GCF_004794395.1 Microbacterium sp. K41
CACTGTCGGACGCGTGCACCCAGCGCACGTCCGCGTCCAGCGCCGCCCCGCCCACGAGCACGCGCGGCGCACCGTCCTGCACCACGGGGAGCGCGACCACGTCCGCCACCCGCAGCAGCGGCGATCCGTGTCGCTCCGGACGATCTGTCTCGGACGGGGTGAACTCCCGACGTTCTGACACTCCGCATCTCCTGCCGGCTCTGTGACCATGGACTCGCACCCAGCGTAGCGAGCGCCGGTCAGAGTGTCCGGTCACGCGCATCACCCAGCGGAGGAACCGTGGACATCGTCCGACACATCATCGACGGCAGCGAGACCGCGGCGGCACGCCGCACCGCCCCCGTGTACGACCCCGCGACGGGCCGGATCACGAAGCAGGTGGCGCTCGCCGACGCCACGGAAGTCGAGGCCGCCGTCACCGCCGCGGCCGCGGCGCTCCCCGCGTGGCGGGCCACCAGCCTGATCAAACGCGCCGACGTGTTCTTCCGGTTGCGGCAGCTGCTCGCCGACCGCACGTCCGAGCTCGCGGCGATCGTGACATCCGAGCACGGCAAGGTGCTCTCCGATGCGGCGGGCGAGGTGTCGCGCGGCATCGAGAACGTCGAGTTCGCCGCCGGGCTCGTGCACCTGCTCAAGGGCGAGCGCAGCGAACAGGTCGCGCGCGGCGTGGACGTGCACTCCGTCAAGCAGCCGGTCGGTGTCGTGGCGGCCATCACCCCGTTCAACTTCCCGGTCATGGTGCCGCTGTGGATGGTCGCGTCAGCGATCGCGTGCGGCAACACGGTCGTGCTCAAGCCCAGCGAGAAGGACCCCTCCGCGGCGGTCTGGCTCGCGAAGCTGTTCCGGGAGGCCGGGCTCCCCGACGGCGTGCTCAACGTCGTGCACGGCGACCGGGAGGCCGTCGAGACCCTGCTCGACGCGCCCCGCGTGGATGCGGTGAGCTTCGTCGGCTCGACACCCATCGCGCGCTCGATCTACCGGCGGGCGTCGGCCGCGGGCAAGCGGGTGCAGGCGCTCGGCGGCGCGAAGAACCACATGGTCGTGATGCCCGATGCCGACCTCGACGCCGCGGCCGACGCGGCCGCGTCCGCCGCCTACGGCTCCGCGGGTGAACGCTGCATGGCGGTGTCCGTGCTGGTCGCGGTCGGCGACGTGGCCGACGACCTGGTGGCCGCGGTCGCAGCACGCATCGGCCGACTCCGGATCGGCCCCGGCACCGACGCCGCGAGCGACATGGGACCGCTCATCACGCGCGAGCACCGTGACGCGGTCGCCTCGTACGTGCACGGCGCACCGGCGGAGGGCGCGACGGTCGTCGTCGACGGCACGCGGCAGGAGTTCGACTCCGACGGGTTCTTCCTCGGCGTGAGCCTGCTCGACAACGTGCGTCCCGGCATGGCCGCGTACGACCAGGAGATCTTCGGCCCGGTGCTGTCGGTCGTCCGTGTGGACACCTACGCCGACGCGGTCGCCCTCGTGAACGCCAACGCCTATGGCAACGGCACCGCGATCTTCACGCGCGACGGCGGCACCGCCCGCCAGTACGAGTTCGACGTCGAGGTCGGCATGGTGGGGGTGAACGTGCCGATCCCTGTACCGATCGGCGCGTACTCGTTCGGCGGATGGAAGGACTCGCTGTTCGGCGACTCCCACATCTACGGTCCCGAGTCCATCCACTTCTACACCCGCTCGAAGGTCGTCACGACCCGCTGGCCCGACCACACCCCCTCCCAGATCGACCTGGGCTTTCCGAGCAACCACTGACCACCGCGACCGGAAGGCACGACTTATGACCACCTACACCGATCGGCACGGCGCCACCCTTCCCCTGCCCGATGCGGCGGCCGACGCGCGCGTGCGTTCCGACGACCGCTCGCACGTCTTCCACTCCTGGAGCGCGCAGGCGGCGATCGATCCGCTGCCCGTCGCCGCGGGGCGCGGCTCCACGTTCTGGGACTACGACGGCAACGCCTACCTCGACTTCTCCAGCCAGCTGGTCAATCTGAACCTCGGTCACCAGCACCCCGACCTCGTGGCCGCCATCCAACAGCAGGCGGGGCGGCTCTCGACCATCCAGCCGGCCATGGCCAACGACGTCCGCGGCGAGCTCGCCCGGCTGATCTCCGAGGTGGCGCCCGACGGCTTCGAGAAGGTGTTCTTCACCAACGGCGGCGCCGAGGCGAACGAGTACGCGGTGCGCATGGCCCGCCAGTCCACCGGGCGCCGCAAGGTGCTGTCGATGTACCGCAGCTACCACGGCTCCACCTCGACCGCGATCTCGCTCACGGGCGACCCCCGCCGCTGGGCGAACGACACCGCCGACGCGGGAGCCGTGCGCTTCTTCGGCCCGTACCTGTACCGCTCCCCGTTCCACGCCGAGACGCCGGAGCAGGAGGCCGAGCGCGCCCTCGCCCACCTGGAGCAGACCATCCAGCTCGAGGGACCGCAGACGATCGCGGCGATCATCATCGAGACGGTCGTCGGCACGAACGGCGTGCTGGTGCCGCCGCCCGGCTACCTCCCGGGGGTGCGCGCGCTGTGCGACCGCTACGGCATCGTCTACATCGCCGACGAGGTGATGGTGGGGTTCGGGCGCCTGGGCGAGTGGTTCGGCATCGACGCGTTCGGCGCGCAGCCCGACCTCCTCACCTTCGCGAAGGGCGTGAACTCGGGCTACGTGCCCCTCGGCGGTGTCGTGATCTCCGACCGCATCGCCCGCGCGTTCGACACGATGCCGTTCGCGGGCGGGCTCACGTACTCCGGGCATCCGCTGGCGTGCGCGGCCGGCGTCGCGACGTTCGAGGTGTTCCGCCGGGACGGGATCCTGGAGCGCGTCCGCGACCTCGGCGAGCGCGTCGTCGAGCCGACCCTGCGCTCCTGGGTCGAACGGCACCCGTCCGTGGGCGAGGTGCGGGGGCGCGGGCTGTTCTGGGCGGTCGAGCTCGTGCGGGATGCGGAGACCAGGGAGCCGTTGGTGCCGTTCAACGCCGCGGGTGCCGACGCTGCGCCCATGGTCGCGTTCGCCACGGCCGCTCGACGCGCAGGGGTCTGGCCGTTCACGCACTTCAACCGCGTGCACGTCGCGCCGCCGCTGGTGATCGAGGAGGAGGAGCTGCGGCGCGGGCTGGGGGTGATCGACGAGGCACTGGCCGTGGCGGACGAGGTGGCCGCCGGCTGAGGAGCCGGGCGGCCGGCGGGGCTACTTGGAGTCGAAGTCGAACGCCTTGAGCAGTTCCAGGACGGCCTTGTCGCGCTCCTCGCCGCCCTCCTCGAACATGTGAGTCACGTGGGTGCGCAGGTGGTTCTCGAGCAGCAACCGGTTGAGAGACTCGAGGGAGCGCTGGATCGCCCGGGACTGCGTGATGATGTCCATGCAGTACTCCTCGTTCTCGATCATCCGCGCGACGCCGCGCATCTGACCCTCGAGGATGCTCGTGCGATGCAGGGCGCGCTTCTTGATGTCTTCGATCACGTATCGAGGGTACTCGCCCCGTGAAAGGATGACGTCATGCCGCGAACACCCACGACGCTGCTCTCCCTCGCCGATCAGGAACGGCGGCGAGCGCTGCGGCGGATGAAGGCCGTCGCCCTCGGCGCCCTGCTGTTCATGGCCTTCGCGTTCGTGATCGCCTTCGCGTTCCAGGAGCGCGTCGGCTGGCTCTCCTACGTGCGCGCGGCGGCCGAGGGCGGCATGGTCGGTGCTCTCGCGGACTGGTTCGCGGTCACGGCGCTGTTCCGTCGCCCCCTGGGGCTGCCCATCCCGCACACGGCGATCATCCCCAACCGCAAGGACGAGATCGGCCGTACGCTCGGCGAGTTCGTGGAGACGAACTTCCTGGCCGCCGACGTGGTGCGCACGAAGCTGTCGACCACCGCGATCGCGCGCCGCGCCGGCGAGTGGCTGCGGGAGGAGCCCCATGCGGAACGCGTCGCCGCGGAGGGCGCGACGATCGCGACGGCGGTGCTCAACGCCCTGAGCGACGACGACGTCCGTGACCTGCTCACGGATCTCGCCCGTGAGCACCTGGTGGCGCCGGAGTGGGGTCCGCCCGCCGGTGCCTGGCTGGAGAAGATCGTCGAGTCCGAGGCGCACCACGGTGCCGTCGACCTGGCGGCCGACAGCATCGAGCGCTGGCTGGAGGCCAACGCCACCTCGTTCACCGGGCTCGTGTCGCGACGCCTCCCCGGCTGGGTTCCGAAGCTCGCGCATCGGTTCGTCGACGACACGGTGTACAACGAGGCCCTCAAGTTCGTGCGCGCCGTGCAGGCCGATCCGCACCACCCGGCACGCCTGGCCGTCGACGGCTATCTGGCCCGGCTGGCCGACGCCCTGCAGAACGACCCGGCGACCCGCGCGAAGCTCGAGAGCGCGAAGGCGTCGCTGTTCGACAGCCCCCGGGTGGGAGCGCTGGCCGCCGAGGCCTGGAACACCGCGAAGAACGGACTGCTCACCTCGCTCGCCGATCCGGAGAGCGGACTGCGGAGCCGGGCGGTGCAGGCGCTGCAGGAGGTGGGCGAGCGCCTCACCACGGACGCCGCCCTGCAGCGTCGTGTCGA
Organism: Microbacterium sp. K41; assembly: GCF_004794395.1. Lineage (NCBI taxonomy): Bacteria > Bacillati > Actinomycetota > Actinomycetes > Micrococcales > Microbacteriaceae > Microbacterium > Microbacterium sp. K41. The sequence goes on from NZ_SSDO01000244.1 coordinate 4,558, forward strand.
CACCTGGGTGTCCGACGCCGCGGTCTTCCTGGTCGAGCGCTACCGTCATGACATCGCCTCGATCATCACCGACACCGTGGAGCGCTGGGACCCCGCCGAGACCACCGAGAAGATCGAGCTGATGGTGGGCAGGGACCTGCAGTACATCCGCCTGAACGGCACCGTGGTGGGCGCGCTCGCGGGCCTGGCGATCTTCACGCTCGCGCACGCCCTGATCCCGGGAGTCTGACATGCCACTGTCCCACGACCCACTCTGGCCCCGTGCCGGATCCTGGCCCGCGTTCGGTGCCGCGGCCGACGCCGTGCTGCTGGGCGTGCCGACCTGGCGCACCTCGCTGTCGCCGACCGGAGCGCACGCGACTCCCGCCGCGATCCGCGAGGCCCTCCCCCGCTACGGCACCGCGCCGATGGGTCCGCCGCCCCGCGACCTGAACGAGCTGCTGCGCATCACCGACGCCGGTGACATCGCCGAGCCGGACGGGCCCGAGGGCGAGTCAGAGGTGATCGCCCGCGTGCGAGAGCTCTCGGAGGCGGCGGAGCTCGTGGTCGCCCTCGGCGGAGACAACTCCCTCACGTACCCGGTCGCTCTCGGTGCGCGGGCCACGGGGCTCATCACGTTCGACGCGCACTTCGACCTCCGCGACGGCGTGTCCAACGGCAGCCCGGTGCGGCGCCTGGTCGAGGACACCCCGGTGGCGTCGCTCCTGCCGACGACGCGGCTCGACCCCACCAGGGTCGTGCAGATCGGGATCGCGGACTTCGCGAACTCGGTCGCCTACGCCCGACGCGCGGCCGAGTGGGGAATCCGGGTGATCACGCTCGACGAGCTGCGGCGGCGGGGTGCCGCCGACGTGGTGACGGAGGCGCTGGAGGTCGCGGGGGCGGGCGCCGACCCGCGCGTGCACCTCGACATCGACGTGGACGTGTGCGACCGCGCCGTCGCTCCCGGCTGTCCGGCGAGCGTCCCCGGTGGGCTGCAGGCGTGGGAGCTCCGCGCCCTCACGCGTGCCGTGGCGTCGGATCCCCGCGTCGTGAGCGCCGACGTCGCCGAGGTCGACGCGACCGCCGATGCCGCCGACGCTCGGACGGTGCGACTCGCTGCCCTGTGCGTGCTGGAGCTGCTGACCGGACTCGCCCTTCGCCGATGAGGATCGTGCCGGCGAGGCCGGCGAGGGTGTCCGCGGCGGACGCTGTCCGCTCCTGAGCCGGAGCGCGGGCGGTCAGCCCACCTCGACGCCGTCCTTCCACACCCGGTGCACGAGCGGAACGCCGGGGCGGTAGGCCAGGTGCACGCGGCTCGGCGCCTCCAGCAGCACCAGGTCCGCGCGTGCACCCGGTGCGAGCGTGCCGATGTCGTCTCTGCGCAGGGCGCGGGCGCCGCCGGCCGTGGCCGCCCACACCGCCTCCGCCGGGGTCATGCCCATATCGCGCACGGCCACGGCGATGCAGAACGGCATCGACGAGGTGAAGCTCGACCCCGGGTTGGTGTCGCACGCGAGCGCCACGGTCACCCCCGCATCGAGCAGTCGTCGCGCGTCCGGGTACGGCTGACGCGTCGAGAACTCCACCCCGGGCAGCAGGGTGAGCACGGTGTCGGATCCGGCGAGCGCCGCCACGTCCGCATCGGTCAGGTAGGTGCCGTGGTCGATCGACGCGGCGCCGAGCTCGACCGCGAGCTGGACCCCCGCGCCGGGGCCGAGCTGGCTGGCGTGCACCCGCGCGCCCAGTCCCCGGGCGATGCCGGCTTCCAGCACGCGCCGCGACTGCGCGGTGGTGAAGGCGCCGGTCTCGCAGAACACGTCGATCCACCGGGAGTGCGGCGCACAGGCGTCGAGCATGGGACCCGCCACCAGGTCCACGTACTCGTCGGCGCGATCCGCGTACTCCGGTGGCACGACGTGCGCTCCGAGGAACGTGACCTCGGGCGTGATCTCGGCGGCGAGCCGCACGAGCCGTTCCTCGTCCTCGACGCTCAGCCCGTATCCGCTCTTGATCTCGACGGTCGTGGTGCCCTGCGCGAGCATCTCGTCGCGGAACCGCCGCAGCCGCAGCCGCAGCTCGGCGTCCGTCGCCGCCCTGGTCGCGGCCACGGTGGAGCGGATGCCTCCGGCGGTGTACGGGCGCCCCGCCATGCGGGCCTCGAACTCGGCGGCGCGGTCGCCCGCGAACACGAGGTGGCTGTGGCTGTCGACGAACCCGGGGATCACGGCACGTCCGGCAGCGTCCACGACCTCGAGGTCCGCCAGCCCGGCGGTGCGCGCCGCGGCATCGCCAGCGGGGCCGGTCCAGACGACGCGCCCCTCGTCGAGGAGCACAGCTGCGTCGACGGCGGTACCGCAGGGATCGCGGTCGCTCACGACGTTCGTGGTGAGTTCGCCGATGCGGGTGATGAGCGTGGGCATGCGGTCTCCTGGGTCCGGGCGGGTCAGAGCATCGGGATCGTCAGGCCGCGCTCGCGCGCCACCTCGCGAGCGTGCTCGTACCCGGCGTCCACGTGCCGCATCACGCCCGTCCCCGGGTCGTTCGTCAGCACACGCGCGAGCTTCTCGGCCGCGAGGTCCGTGCCGTCCGCGACGGTCACCTGGCCCGCGTGGATCGAGCGCCCGATGCCGACGCCGCCGCCGTGGTGGAGCGACACCCAGGAGGCGCCCGAGGCCGTGTTGAGCAGCGCGTTGAGCAGCGGCCAGTCGGCGATCGCGTCTGAGCCGTCCTTCATCGCCTCGGTCTCGCGGTACGGCGACGCCACCGACCCGGCGTCGAGGTGATCACGACCGATCACGATCGGCGCGGACAGCTCCCCCGAGGCCACCATCTCGTTGAACTTCAGCCCGGCGAGGTGCCGTTCCTGGTAACCGAGCCAGCAGATGCGTGCCGGGAGGCCCTCGAACTGCACGGAGGACCCGGCCTTGTCCAGCCAACGACGGAGGGCGGTGTCCTGCGGGAACAGCTCGGCGATCGCGCGGTCGGTCTTCGCGATGTCGGCGGGGTCGCCGGAGAGCGCAACCCAGCGGAAGGGCCCTCGACCCTCCTCGAACTGGGGACGGATGTAGGCGGGTACGAAGCCGGGGAACACGAACGCGCGGTCGAAACCGCCGAGCTCGGCTTCCGCGCGGAGGGAGTTGCCGTAGTCGAACACGGCCGCCCCGTCGTCGAGGAACCCGACCATCGCCTCGACGTGCGCCGCCATCGACGCCCGCGACCGTCGGGTGAACTCCTCCGGGTCCCGCGCGGCTTCTGCTCGCCAGTCCGCCACGGATACGCCGACGGGCAGGTAGGCGAGCGGGTCATGCGCGCTGGTCTGATCCGTCACGATGTCGATGGGCACTCCGCGGCGCCGCAGCTCGGGGAAGATCTCGGCGGCGTTGCCGACCACGCCCACGGAGCGCGCCTGTCCTGCGTCCTTCGCGGCGACCGCTCGGGCGACGGCGGCGTCGAGGTCGTGCGTGTACTCGTCGAGGTAGCCATGTTCGACGCGACGCGCGAGCCGGGTCTCGTCCACGTCGACGATCAGCACGGCTCCCTCGTTCAGCGTCACGGCGAGGGGCTGCGCGCCCCCCATGCCCCCGGCGCCGGCGGTCAGCGTGAGAGTGCCGCGCAACGAATCGCGTCCGAGCGAGCGGGCGACGGCCGCGAACGTCTCATACGTCCCCTGCAGGATCCCCTGCGTGCCGATGTAGATCCACGACCCCGCGGTCATCTGCCCGTACATGGTGAGCCCGAGCTCCTCCAGCCGACGGAACTCGGGCCACGTGGCCCAGTCGCCCACGAGGTTCGAGTTCGCGATGAGCACGCGGGGCGCCCACTCGTGCGTGCGGAACACGCCGACCGGCTTGCCCGACTGCACGAGCAGCGTCTCGTCGGGCTCGATCTCGTCGAGCGTGCGGACGATCGCCTCGTATGCGGCCCAGCTGCGCGCCGCGCGGCCCGTCCCGCCGTAGACCACGAGCTCTTCGGGGTGCTCGGCGACCTCGGGGTCGAGGTTGTTCATGAGCATGCGCTTGGCGGCTTCCGCACCCCAGCTCTTGGCGGTGCGGGTGTTCCCTCGCGGAGCGCGGACGGTGCGGCTCTTTGGTTCGACGGTGTCACTCATGCATGTGCTCCTTTGCGATGCGGGCGACCTGGCCCGACTGGACGAGTGCGGTCACGGCTTCCATGTCCGGCGAGAGGTAGTGGTCGGGGCCCGGACCGGCGGCGACGGTCCGCACGAGGTCGCGGACGGCACCGGTCGCGGCTCCGGCCTCGAGGGGCGCGCGCAGATCGAGGGCTCGCGCAGCCGTGAGGATCTCGATCGCGAGCACGCGCGACAGTCCATCGATCGCACGGCGCAGCTTGCGGGCGGCCGCCCAGCCCATCGAGACATGGTCCTCCTGCATCGCCGACGACGGGATCGAGTCGACCGAGGCGGGCACGGCCAGGCGCTTGAGCTCGGAGACGATGCCCGCCGCGGCGTACTGGGCGATCATGAGGCCGGAGTCCACGCCCACCTCCGCGGCCAGGAAGGGCGGCAGTCCGTGGCTGCGCGCGGGGTCGAGCGCGCGATCGGTGCGGCGCTCCGACACCGAGGCGACGTCGGCGACCGAGATGGCCAGGAAGTCCAGCACGGCGGCGACGGGTGCGCCGTGGAAGTTGCCGTTGGACTCGATGCGGCCGTCGAGGGTGATGACCGGGTTGTCGATCACGCTGGAGAGCTCGCGCAGCGCGATCGTCTCGGCGTGCGCGACCGTGTCCCGGGCGGCCCCGTGCACCTGCGGAGAGCACCGGAGGGAGTAGGCGTCCTGCACACGTCCGTCCTCCGGCCCCTTGTGGCTGGCCACCATGTGCGAATCGGCGAGCAGCGCGCGAAGATGTGCCGCCGAGATCGACTGTCCCGCCTGCGGACGCAGCGCCATCAGGTCCGCAGCGAAGACGGCGTCGGTACCGAGCTGCGATTCGATGGACATCGCCGCGGCCACGTCAGCCGTGAGAAGAAGCGTGTCGAGGTCGTGCAGGGCCAGCGCCAGCATGCCGAGCATGCCGTCCGTGCCGTTGATCAGCGCGAGGCCTTCCTTCTCGACCAGTGTCAGCGGAGCGATCGCCGCGGCAGCCAGGGCGTCGGCGGCGGGGAGGAGAGTCCCCTGCGCGTCGCGCACGTCCCCCTCCCCCATGGTCGCGAGCGCGATGTGGGCGAGGGGCGCCAGATCGCCGGAGCAGCCGAGGGAGCCGTACTCGCGCACGACCGGTGTGATGCCGGCGTTGAGGAGCGCCGCGTACGTCTCCACCACCGCGGGCCGCACCCCGGTGCGACCGGAGGCGAGGGTCTGCAGGCGCAGCAGCTGCAGTCCGCGGACCACCTCGCGCTCGACCTCCGGACCGGTACCGGCGGCGTGCGAGCGGATCAGACTCGCCTGCAGCTGCAGACGACGCTCGGGCGCGATGAACGTCGTGGCCAGCGCGCCGAAGCCGGTGGACACCCCGTAGTGTGGGTGCGGGTCCGACGCGAGCCCGTCGATCACACGACGGGTCTCGGCCACCCGCTCCAGGGCCTCGGCGGGAACGACGACGGGTGCTCCGTGACGAGCCACGCGGACGACATCCGCGAGAGACACGGGACCGCGACCGACGACGACGGGGGTGGAAGAGCTCATGGATCCGATTCCACACCCGACGGCCCCGTCGCGCGGTGTCTTCGTGAGATCCTGTGTCTGTGATCCCAGACAGCAGCGAGCGCGCCGTGGCCGGTACGAGCGTGCCGGCCGCCGACCAGACGCTGCGGATCCTGAGCCACCTGGCCACCCGTCCGGCGCCGGTCGCGGCGTCGGCGATCGCGCGTGAGCTCGGGCTTCCGCGCTCCACCGTCTATCACCTGCTGAACACGCTGGCCGCCCGCGGCTTCGTGATCCACCTTCGCGACGACAGGCGGTGGGCGCTCGGCACCGCCGCGTTCGAGCTCGCGGGCGGGTATGCCCGACAGCAACCGCTCGCCCGTCTCGGCCGGCCGATCGTCGCGGCGCTCTCCGACCGCCTGGGAGAGAGTGCGCACCTCGCCGTGATGAGCGGCAGTGACGTGCTGTACATCGTGGAAGAACGTGCAGCCCGGCGCCCGGCCCTGGTCACCGATGTCGGCGTGCGCCTCCCCGCTCATCTCACGGCGACGGGCCGTGCCATGCTCGCCGCGCTGCCCCGTGAACAGATCAGGGCGCTGTATCCCGGGCCCTCGGCGTTCCCGGACCGGACGGGTCGCGGTCCTCGTCGGCCGTCGGAGCTGCGGGAGCTGCTGCGGCAGGTGCGGGACCGCGGGTACGCCACGGAGGACGGCGAGGTCGCGGACGGCCTGCGGTCCGTCGGTGCCGTCGTCGCGGATCGCACAGGATGGCCCGTCGCTGCGGTGGCGGTCACCTGGGCCGGCGACAGCCGAGACGCACCGCAGGACGGCCGCGACGCAGCACTGGCCACGGAGGTCCGCGAGGCTGCAGCGCTTCTCGAGGCCCGCACGACGCGTTGAGGCCGTGCCCTGCGCGCGCAGGTTCGGCGGCGCGGCCCGTTAACGCAAGGCGGCGCGGCCCGTTAACGCAAGAAGGCCACCCAGCATTGGGTGGCCTTCTTGACTAAAAGGAGTCCGGCGGTGTCCTACTCTCCCACAGGGTCCCCCCTGCAGTACCA
>NZ_SSDO01000245.1:0-13754 GCF_004794395.1 Microbacterium sp. K41
GTGCCGGGGTGGTCGCGCTCGGCGGCCTCGAACGCGGCCAGATCGGGGTCGACCGGCGGGTCCTGGCGCTCCGGGTTCGCGTCGGCGGGCGTGCGCTCCGCCTCGGCCTCCGCGTCGGAGCCGGGAACGTCCGCTCGGGCTGCGGCGGCAGCATCGAGACCGGCGTTCGCGCTGCCGACGACGTCGTCGACGTCGCGCGGCTTCTCGGGCTGACGAGCCTCGGGATCACTCATGGGGGTGCGCCTCTCATCGATGTGTGCTCTGCGAGGGTACCGCCGCCCGTCCTGGCGCTCACGGAGGCGTGCCGACGTGTCGCCGGGTCGGTGCCTGCGGAAGGGGGGCGTCGCGGATCAGGGCAGGGCGGAACGCAGAGCGTCGCCGAAGAACTGCGCGAGCACCGGCATCATCGGCAGCGAAAGCCACAGGAGGCCGCCGATGATCACGGTGCAGATCACCCCGGCCACCCAGCTCATCCCGATGCTGCGACCACCCACCCGTGCCATGTCGCCAGGGTACGTCGCGCCCCGCCGGCCGTCGGGGTGCAACGCCGAGGCGACGGGTGGCCGGAGGGCTCAGCCCTTCGTGGCGCCGGCGGTGAGACCGCCCACGATGTACTTCTGCAGGAACAGGAACAGGATCATCACCGGGATCGCGGCCATGACCGCGCCCGCGCTGAAGGCCGACCAGTCCGCGTAGCGCGGATTGGCGACGAGCTTGGTGAGCCCGACCACGAGCGTCTGCTGATCGACGTCGACGAGCATGACGCTCGCGATGACGTACTCGTTGACCGTGCCGATGAACGACAACAGCCCGACCACGGCCAGGATGGGCGCGACGAGGCGCAGGATGATCGTGAAGAAGATGCGCGCGTGACCCGCACCGTCGATGCGCGCCGCCTCGTCGATCTCCTTGGGGATCGTGTTGAAGAAGCCGTACATCAGATACGTGTTCACCCCGAGCGCTCCACCGAGGTAGACCAGGATCAGCCCGGTATGGGTGTTCAACCCGATCGCCGGGAACCAGTCGCCGATGGTCGACATGAGCAGGAAGATCGCGACGACCGCGAGCAGCTGCGGGAACATCTGCACCACCACGATCGTGACGAGACCGACGCGGCGCCCGGCGAAACGCATGCGCGAGAAGGCATACGCGGCGCAGGCGCCGATGAACACGGTCACTGCGCCGGTGACCACCGCGATGAGCAGGGTGTTCAGGAACCAGGTGCCGTATGGGTTCTGGGGGTCGCTCAGAATGCGTACGTAGCTGTCGATGCCGATGGCGGAGAACAGCTGGTTCGAACCGGTCAGCGTGCCCTTCGGGTTCAGCGAGGCCGAGACCACGTAGAGCAGCGGGAACAGCGCGAACGCGCTCACGACGATCGCGACGAGGTGCCGCCAGCCGGTGTCGGCGAACCAGGCGCGGAACGAGCGGCGGCGCGGAGCCGGACGGTCGGCGGTGGGGCTGGTCGTGCTCATGTCAGTTCAGCTCCTCGAGGGCCTTGGTCTTGCGGAAGCTGATGATCGAGATGGTCGCGACGACGATGAAGATCAGGATCGTGAACGCCGAGGCGAGTCCGTAGTCGCGGGTCTGCCCGGTGAAGGCGACCTTGTAGACCATTGAGATGAGGATGTCGGTGTGGCCGACCGGGATCGACACGTCGCTGAACCGGGGACCCCCCTTGGTCAGCATGTAGATCAGGTTGAAGTTGTTGAAGTTGAACGCGAACGACGAGATCAGCAGCGGGGCCACCGTCACCAGCAGCAGGGGGAGCTTGATGCGCCGGAAGATCTGCCAGGCGTTCGCCCCGTCCATGACGGCCGCCTCGTTCACGTCCTCCGGGATGCCCTGCAGCGCGCCCATGCACACCAGGAACATGTACGGGAACCCGAGCCACAGGTTCACCAGGAGCACCGACACCTTCGCCAGCACGGGATCGGTGAGCCACGGGATCGCGGCACCGCCGAACAGCACCTGGTTGATGAAGCCGAAACTCTCGTTCATCATGCCAGCCCACACCAGCGCCGAGAGGAACGCGGGGAACGCATACGGCAGGATCAGGATGATGCGGTAGCCGTTGCGGAACCGCATCCGCGTGTTGTTGAACACGAGCGCCAGCAGCAGCCCGAGGAAGAACGTGGAGGCCACCGAGACCAGGGCGAAGACGAACGTCCACACGGTGACCGAGATGAGCGGACCCCGGATCGAGGAGTCCGTCACCGCGCGTACGAAGTTGTCGAAGCCGACCGTCGTCTGCCAGCCGGGAAGGAGCTGATCGCCGTTCTCGGCGGTGAACGCACCCTCCCCCGTGTCGCGGTACACGGTGCCCGTGTCCGTGTCGGTGATGGTGTCGGCCGTCGCGTCGTACGCGAGCGTCGAGACGTACAGATAGCCCTTCTGCCCGTCCGGCGCGCGGAGGCTCCCGTCGTTCGGGTCGTCGCTGAACGGCACCGAGAGCTGCTCCAGCTGGTCGGACAGCGTGAACACCGTCGCGAGCGGAAGGGTGGTCCACCCGTCGACCGCGACCGCCTGCGCGCCCTGGAAGTCGGCGTCGACCTCGTGCAGCGGCTCGTCGGCCGTGCCGAGCAGCGCATCGCCCGTGTCGGGGTCGGTCACCAGGAAGCCGTAGGTGCCGAACTGCTCGACCACGGTCACGGGGTAGGTCGGCGAGTCCTCGACGCGCTCCTGCGCGGAGGCGAGGAGCGAGGAGATCGCCTGCTCCTTGGTGCCGTTGTGGCCGGTGCCGTAGTTCGTGAACCCGATGTACCCGGTGTAGAGCAGCGTGAACACCTGGAAGAGGACGAGGAAGATGATGCCGGGGGTCAGGTATTTCGCCGGGACGCGCCGGCGCGAGAAGTAGATGTAGTTGACGAGGATCGTCACCAGGGCGACGATCGCGAGGATCAGCCACTCCCGGTGCGCGAAGAGCACGAAGGCCGCATAGACCGCGATCGCGTCGACGATGGCCAGCAGCAGGATCTTCAGCAGCATCCAGCCGATCGGTCGGGACGCCGCTTCGGCGATGGCGGCGGCTTGGCGCTGTCGTTTGGTCGGAGGCGCGATGCGCTCGTCGGTGTCTGTCATGTCGTCCTCGTCATGATCCTGCCGGAGCGGGCGGTGCGGCCCGCTCCGGCAGGGTCTGTGCCGTTGCGGCGGTTACTTGATCGCGGCGGTCACGTCGTCGACGAGCTTCTGCCACGTCGCCTTCGGGTCCGCACCGTTGATGATGGCGGCCTCGGCCACACCCCAGTACTGCCACACTGCGCCCATCGCGGGGATCGCCGGCATCGGGACGGCGTCGGCACCCACGGCCTGGAATCCGGCGATGATCGGGTCGGACGCCGCGGAGTCGGCCGCAGCGGTGAGGGCGGGCAGCACGTTGCCCGCCTTGAACAGCTCGAGCTGCACGTCCTCGGTGCCGATGTAGTTGACGAGGAAGTCGTTCGCCGCGACCTTGTTCTTCGACTCGGCGCTCACGAAGAAGCCCTTCACGCCCGCGAACGGGGAGGCGGTCTGGCCGGTGGGGCTCGGGATCGGGTCGATCGCGACGTTGATGCCGGCGTCGGTGGCCGCACCCACGTTCCACGGGCCGGTCAGCCAGAACGCGGCCGTGCCGTCGAGGAACTGCTGCTTCGCGATCTCGCCGTCCACGTCGGTGTTGAGCGTGCCGGCCGCACCCTGAGCGCCCAGCCAGTCGGCGAAGGCGAAGCCACCCTCGCTGCCGAGCTGCAGGTCGCTCGGGTCGTAGCTGCCGCTGTCGTCGGTGCCGAAGACGGGGGCGCCGAACGCGGTCTGGAACGGGTACAGGTGGTACGGGTTGCCCTCGGTGCCCTGCTCGACGACGAACTTCCCCTTCGAGACCATGTCGTCGAAGCTGGTGGCCGGCTGGGGCACGAGGTCGGCGTTGCGCAGGACGGCGATGTTCTCGACCGCGTACGGCAGCATGTAGACCGTTCCGTCGTAGGTCGCAGCCTGGAGGGCCACCGGGAGGTAGTCCTCGGAGCTGTCACCGAGCTCGATCGGGGCGACGACGCCATTGGTCGACAGCTCGCCGAGCCAGTCGTGGGCGCCCATCACGATGTCGGGGCCCTTGCCCGTCGGCACCTGCTGGATGAAGTCGTCCTTCATGTCGTCGACGGACTTGCCGACCAGCTCGACCTTGACGCCGGTCTTGTCCTGATAGGCGTCGGCCGCACCCTGGAGGGCGTCGACACGTTCGGCGTCGACCCAGACCGTGAGCGAGCCGCTGTCGTCGCCGCCGGAGGAGGATCCGCCGCTGGTCCCCGCGGAGCAGCCGGCGAGCGTCAGAGTCGAAACGATGGCGATCGCGCCCGCGGCGAGCACGCCCCTCTTGTTCACCTTCATTGGTGTGTGCCTCTCTCAATGCTGTTCAACCTGCAAGGACTGCAAGCGCTTACAGTATGCATCGATCAGGAGCGGGATCGCAATCGAGAGCAGCGTCGATATCAACCTGTGATGGGGCACGCGGGGCGGCACCCGACTGAAAACGCTTCCACGCCTGTCGTCACGTGGGCTGCTCGATACACTGCCTGTATGGCTGACAGTTCCTTTGACATCGTCTCGAAAGTGGATCATCAGGAGGCCGAGAACGCCCTGAACCAGGCACGGAAAGAGGTCGAGCAGCGCTACGACTTCAAGGGCACCGGGGCATCCATCGCGTGGAGCGGGGAGCAGATCCTCATCACGGCGAGCTCGGAGGAGCGCGCGAAGGCCGTGCTCGACGTGTTCCAGTCGAAGCTCATCAAGCGGGGCATCTCCCTGAAGAGCCTGGACTCGGGCGAGCCGTTCGCGAGCGGCAAGGAGTTCCGCATCGTCTCGAGCCTCAAGGACGGGATCTCGTCGGAGAACGCGAAGAAGATCGGCAAGATCATCCGCGACGAGGGGCCCAAGGGCGTGAAGAGCCAGATCCAGGGCGACGAGCTGCGCGTGCAGTCGAAGAGCCGCGACGACCTCCAGGCCGTGATCGCTCTCCTGAAGGGCTCCGACCTCGACATCGACCTGCAGTTCGTCAACTACCGGTAAGCACCCCGCCTGACCTGGGGTTTCTTGATTCAGGTCCGCCCTGAGTCCGCATTTCTCAGAACGGCACCCATGAACGTGGCCGTCGCAGAGCGAGTCTTATCCTCTGCTGACGGCCACAAGTGGCTGTAGACATCGAGCGTGATCGACGGTTGAGAGTGGCCGAGTGCCCGCTGCACCGTCACCACGTCACACCCCGACGCGATCAGGTTCGACGCGAACGTATGCCGGAACGTGTGCAACGTGACCGCGTCGTCATACCCGAGTGTCTTCCGGATCTGACGCCACGTCTCCCCCGCGCTATTCCGGTTGTAAAGATGCCCCATCAGAGTACGGAACAAGAACCTGTCAGGTGGTCCATCTGCACCTGACGTGAGCATTTCCACGAGCCCAGCGGGCACGAAGACGTCCCGCTCTGATCCCGCCTTCGGGGGGATCACTTTGATCGTCGGAATTGACGTTCCCTGCACCTGGCGACGTACGGAGATAACACCGCGCTCCACGTCGATGTCCCCGACCTGCAAGCCGGCCGCCTCACCCAGCCGCAAACCAGCGAACGCGCACACCGCGATGAATGACCGGAAGTCACCCGCGGCCTCGAGCGAGTCGGCGACTTGTTGCGCCGTCAGGATGCGCATCGTAAGGTCACGCTTGCGCTGTCGGGGCGTCTTCACTCGAAGCGCTGGACTCCGCGGGATCACCTGGTTGTCGACGGCGGATCGAAACGCCATCTGCACATAGTTGAGTCTCGTGCGAATGGTCGACGGCGCAAGGCCGCGCTCAGACTCCCGCGTCACCCAGAGCTGCACGTCACCAGGCTTCACATCACGGATGGCCTTCTGACGCCACGACACCGATTCCGCGGCGGTGTGCGCGGCCGTGACTGAGCCATCAGCCCAGACCTGCATGTCCAGCCAGCGCGATACCCAGTCATCCCACGTAACGCGGCCAGCCGCGGGGTCAACCCACGCACCCGACGCTATTGCTGCTTTCTGTTCGACGAGCCAGCGATCACCTTCGCGTTTCGTCTTGAAGTGCTTGGCGTGCTCCTTGCCGTTCTGGTCACGATACCGAGCCCGCCAGACCCCGTCAGGCCTCTGCTTGACGCTCGCCATCGGGGCTCCCCTCAGCTGCGGGCTCTTCGCGTTGCAGAGCTATACGCATCTGCATAGCCAGTAGTTGCTTTCGGCTTTCGTTGCCTACATGGATAGTGATCAGGTCGTTGATGTTCTGCAGCATGCTGCCTTCACTCTCACGGGCGGACTCATGGGCCGCCGCCAGCAGGGCGTCAAGCTCCTTGAGCGGCCGCGGGGCGATTGCGACTTCCGGCAGATAGAAGAGCCCCATTGGCGTGAAGCCCAGGCAGTCAGATAACGCGAAGAACTCCCCCACCCGCAGCGGGCGCTTGCCGGCTTCGATCTTCGCGATAGCGGTTTGGTGCAGGTTGAACCCTCTGCTCTTCACCAAGTCCGAGAGTTGGGCCTGGGAAAGCCCACGCCGCTCGCGAACGCCTCGAATGCGAGTGCCCATCGCCTTCTCCATGTCGAGCCAGGCCGCTTCGACATTGGCTCGTGCTCTCTGGACCTCATCTGCCGCTTCATCCGTCACTTCATCAGAGTAGGACATGACGGTTGAGATTCCAACCTCGTCCAGGTTGACCAGCACCAGGCAATGCCGTACGCTTAACCTCAACAAGGTTTGAAACTCAACCCAGGAGAGAATGGAGATGCGATGACCGCAGCGCTGGCAGCAGCCGAGCCTGAACTGCTCACAGTCGAAGAGGTCGCCGAGCTGACGCGACGCACGCCCGCGTCGATCCGCTGGCTGATCCACACGAATCAACTCAAGTCGGGCAAGATCGCGGGCCGTCGGCTCATCCGCCGATCGGACCTCAAAGAGTTCATCGAAGCGGGGTTCGCCACCGCAGGATGATGACTCGTTTCCACTCGGCTTCCCTTCCGCGGGCGAGGTTGGACCCGCGCGAAGTCGATCAACTCATCGACTATGCGATGAGCGAACTCGATAGGCACAAGATGTCGTTCATCAACGACGACGGAGTTCTGGTCTGCATCGGAACATCGCGAGGAAAGATGGCTCGCCTCGCTCGAGACGCGCTACGCGTCCTCGGCCCCGAGAAGGCCCGTCAGACAGTCGACGAACATATTGCCAACCTCATTGAAGTCGAACGCGATTCATACCGCCTCGGCTTCACAGACATCAAAAGGAAAGCCGCCGACCTGCTGGAACAGGGCGACGGCATTAGTCAAACGAAAATGAAGGAGATTCGAAATGACTGGTAACACCAGTATCGCAGATCCACGCGCCAACCGCACCTTGTTGGAAGAGGGGGTGGAGAGTACAGCGGCAACTCCGCCCCCCACCCGCCGCGATCCCGGCTGGGACGAGTACTCGGCAACCTACCTGCGGGCTCACCCCGAGGTGTCAGCCGCGGCACCCTCGTGGACGGAAGAGCTCGAGTTCCTGGACATCGAAGACGAGGTGGAGGGGACTGTCTTCTCCTTCTCTCGCACCATCCGGGACGTCGAGCTCTACGGCGGGGGACGCCTCCACCCGGACGGCCGCGTTGAGCTGTACGACAACGGGGTGCCGAGCATCTATGTCCGCGAGGAGCTACGTGCTGACGAAGACCCGGACGTGGCTCGTCGGGCGATGGACGTGGCCGAAGACCTGGTTGCCGCAGCGTTGTTGTTGAAAGGCGAACCGAGGTTGTTGAAGCGCGACGCGGCGACGGAGGAAGCACTTCGGGAGCGGGAACAGTGAGCGTCCTGACCGTCACCCGTCCGACGCCAACTCGCACACGAACCGATGTCGTGAATCACTGGGTACCCAAGTCGGCGATCCTCGCAGGCGTGGTCAGCGGCGAAGCGGCTCGTGCCCTTTGTGGACAGATTTTCGTCCCGTCATCGCACGGCGGCGGTTCCGCAGCGGACGTGGCCGCAAGCGTGTGCCCGCTTTGCGAAAGCGTCTACGACGGGTTGCTGCCGTGACGACGACCGAGATGCAGTCACGCAACTCTCGCCCGGACCTGTTCGCCATCGCGGACGACCTACTCGAAGCCGAGTTGATCCGCTCGGGCGGGTTGAGCTTCGACCGCATCGAGCGCTGAAACGGTGCCCCTCATCCCCGGGGATGAGGGGCACCGTTTCATTCCGCCGGCCCTTGAGGAGGGGAAGTGACAACAGAAAACACGAGGCCCCAGCCGTCAGGTGAGGGCCTTTCTCGTATCCAGATCAGCGCAGAAGCATCCCGCGCAATCGACGCATGGGCATGGGCGCTGGCGGACGGCTCCCTCAGGCTCTGGCAGCTACCGGACGCGATCAACACGCTCTGGACGCTCGCATTCGAAGAGGGGCGGCGGTCACGCGACCACGAAGTGCACGCGCTCCAGCTCGATGCGGACCGTTGGTGGCTCAGGGCATTCGGCGATCAAGACCGAAAGCAGTACCTACTTGAGCGCCTCGAAAAGGCGGCGGATCTCGCGAACCGCCCCGACGTGGACGACGTGCTCGACGAAACCTGGCGCATCTACCTCGCCAGCCTCGACAACCTTCGGGAGCCCATCCAGCTTCCAACAACTCAATTCAAGCGAAAGGAGGTCGCATGAGCGGTGCAGGTCGAATCTCTATGTCCGATCTGATGGGACGAAGCTTCGCCCCCATCCAGTATGTGATCCCCGGAATCATCCCCGAAGGTCTCACGATCCTCGCGGCACCGCCCAAGGTCGGTAAGTCATGGCTCGTCCTCGACCTCGCCTACCAGTTGGCCACCAGCGGCACCGCCCTCGGCGCCGTACCCGTCGACCGGGCACGGCCCGTGCTCTACCTGGCTCTCGAGGACACGCCACGACGCCTACAAGCACGGCTGCGTCACCTCGACGTGACAGAGGCCCCGGAAACGCTGTACTTCCAGACCGAAGTTCCGCCCGGAGAAGTACTCGACCAAGCCACCGCTTTCATGGGTGAACACCGCGACCAAGCGCCCGTCGTGATCGTCGACACCCTCGGCAAAGTCGCTCCCCCGGCAAACGCTGGCGAAAGTGACTACCAGAGGGACTACAGAGTCGGCGGTGGGCTAAAGGCAGTAGCCGACAGCGTCAGCGGCGGATCGGTAATCGTCGTTCATCACACAAGGAAGGCAGCGGGTGACGACTTTCTCGACTCGGTGTCGGGAACTCAAGGCCTCGCCGGCTCCGCTGACTCCATCCTCGTACTGCGCCGCGACCGCAACACCGACCGCGGCAGCCTCTCAGTCACGTCACGGGATGCAGTCGAGGGCGAGTACGCGGTCAATCGCGATGGCGTGCGCTGGGTGCTCGTCGGGGGCGAACTGACACAGGCGGCTGTTGCGCTCGCTCAGGACCGGATGACGGAAAATCTGGGCGAACTCTCTGCCGAGGTCGTTGAGTTCGTCAACGCGCACCCGGATGGAGTGCTCGCGGCCGATGTCGCTCAGAGCCTGCAGATCCCCACCCCGACGGCGAGGACCTACCTATCTCGAGCGTTTGCTGCCGGTCGAGTCGAGAAGGCCAAACGAGGCCTATATACGCCTGTTGCGAGTGTTACGACTGTTGCGTCAGCACTAACCGACGACACACAAATAACACTCGCAACACTGGTTCATGACACCTACTGCGTACACGGTGTGACGATCGGAGCCAAATGCTCCAGGGCCGGATGCGACGGAACGGCGGCGTCAGCATGACCGCACGAATCCAGTTCATCCGAGAACGACGCAACTTCACCAAGGTCATCATCGACCGACCAGTCGGCGAGACTGCCACCCCCGCGCAACTCGACGCTCTCCGCGATCTCACCGTCGCAGAGTGGATCGCGTTCGCACACCCAAGAAACGGTGCACGGCCGACGCTCACGTTCATCAACTCGCCTACCCTGACGCAACTCTGGACAACCAGGGATCGAGAAGCCTTCGTGCGGGACGAGATTAACCGCATTCACGGGATGAACCGCAGACGACCCCGCCGGCGGCGACGCAAATGATCCGTCCCGACGTCATCGCCACTGCCCCGTGCAATCACACGTGCAACGAACAGCCACATGAGAAGGGAACACAGATGGGCGCAGCAGCCCCGAAGCCACTCAACTTCCGCGCGCTCAGCAACGCGTGGAATGACCCCATTGCGTTCGCTCGAGAGCTGAGCCGCTACTACTCGCAGCTCGAAGCCTCGGGGCATCGGCAGCGACCGCGCGACTGGACCACCTCACTGAGAAAGGAGAAGCCCGTGAACACCAACGAAGAGCCGACAGCCGGACTCCACGAACCCGCCGGCCTCAAACGCACCGAGCCCGGACTGTACACGCCCGAGGACATGCAGAAGATCGCGCCCGGACTCTACGCCCCGAATGAGACGCAGTGACAATCCGGGCAGCAGTCCTCTGCGACGAAACCGACTGCGACGCCGTGTTCGCAAGTACCGATCGGCTCACACACTACGAACTCATCGCCGAAGCCCACCGCGACGGCTGGGCATCAATCCTCTCGAACGGGCATTGGACCAACCAGTGCCCAGACCACATCAACTAACCAAAGGAGAACATTTTATGTCGCTGGACACCCTCAACAAGAAGGTCGACGCGTTGCGAGAAGAAGCTGACCTCTTGAAGCGCACCTACATCAAGCAACGAGAAACGATCCTGAGCGACCGGTCGCTCAGTGACGAAGGGAAGAAGGAACTCCTCACCGCTCGCCTGAAGGAAGTGAATGCTCGCCGCGCGCAGCTCGAGGCCGAAGAGGTAAAAGCCCTCGATGCCGAAGTGCAGTCGGCGAGGGGATCGCTCACAATGCGCACCGGCGGCAAAACCTACGACCCGATCGCGGAACGCAACGCCGACGATCGCGCGGACCGGCTCGCGTCTGAGAGTGAGGCCGTCAAGGTCGTAGAACGGTCCCTCGCAAACGACGACCGTTCTCTCACGCAAGCCGTCCTGCGACGGGCGATCAACGACGGCTGGGACGAGGCCATCGCAGTCATCGGCACGAAATATCCGCTCGCGGTAGAAGCAGTCGAGACCATTCAAGCGATCGAACAGCACCGTGAGAACCCGACAGAAACGATGACTCGCACGATCACGTACGCGAGCGTCAACGAGTTCGGCAGCTAGAGCTAGCTGCATGTGGGCGCCCCACCCCCGGGGTGCCCACATTCTCGCTCCCGAGGCATTGCGAGCCATACCCCCCCTGATATTCCGGGGTTTTCTGCGCACCACCTCACTTAGAACGGAGGACACCATGAGTCGAGGTTTGGGCCATGTGCAACGCGAGCTCGTCGAACGACTGCGATCCATGAACCCCGGTGCAGGCATCTTGCCCGGAGACAACGGCGGAAACACGCGGCGCGCAGCCCTACGCCTCGCTGACAGGGGGATCGTGACCGTCGAGTACCGGCGTCTCTTCGGGCGTCGTCGACTCGTCATCCGGCTCTCACGACGGCGATCTGACGATCTCCGTGTGTGAAAACCTCGCAATGCCTCGGGAGCGACTGTGGGGCCACCCAGGGGGGGTGGGGGGCCGGGGTGAATGGCCAACAGATTGGTTAAACCGTCGCGTTCTTGCGACAGAAGGAAGGCTTTTGATGGGTGTTGATCATCTTGGGTTGGGCATGTCGCTCGATCAGTTGCTGCGAATCGTGCGGCGAGAAGCTGTGGCAACCTTGCAGAACTCGGCGATTGGCCGCGCGGGGCTCCGCTTTTACGACGCTGGAAGTGCAGTGTTCGAAGGCGGCGGCGGAGTCGATGTCCGCCATTCCGGTTACGTGAAGGTCGACGGCGACTTGACCGGTTCAGGTGACTTCGATTGGACCGGAAGCTGGAGCTTCGCCGGCCCGGGCACTGTCACCGGCTCCGTCGCGTGGTCCGGCGACATCACCCTTACGGGCGACATGGTCGTCGCGGCCACGGGTCGTATGTTCGTCGGGAGCATGATCATCGACCCGAACAGCAACGGAGGATCGATCAAGTTCTCCGGTGGCCCAGAGGTGTACGCGTCGGGGTCAAAGCTGTCGCTGTACTCGGGTTTCGGAGCGTTCATCGAGCTGGACGGGTCGTCGGCGAAGATCAACGGGCCGGGTGCGAGGTGGTTCGAGGTGACAGCGGCGGGATTTCGTGCTGTGGGTCTTCCCACTCGCAGCGGCACCGGGCTACCGTCCGGCGCTGTAGGCGCAGATGTTGACGGCACGCTGTGGCGCGCCGCCTGAACGAGGGGTAGGGGAATGGAACGTGTGAAGATCTTTTACTGGCGTACGGATATAGAGATCCCTGAGTCGCAGCAGAGCTTCACCTGGAGCGAACTCGCGTGGATTCATGACAAGTCCTTCATCGACCAGGAAGGCGACGGCTGGACCGTCGTGAGCAACACGGTGGTGTCCGTCATCGGCGACGACAACGAGGTGCTGATGGCCACGACGATGGTCCAAGATGTCGATCACTCGCTGCCGGACGTGATGTAGTCGGACACGGTCTTCGACCGCTTCTGGTGGTGACGCTGGCTGCACAAACGACGACGGCCCCTTTCGGGGCCGTCAAACACCAGTTGGCGTGGGTCAACCGATGCGGGGTGTGTAGTGACACTACCACGCTCCGGGTGGGTGTTCGCTCACTAGTATCAGAAAATGTCGAAGAAGACGCTCATTGCCTACGTGGACGGGTTCAACCTCTACAACGGCATCCACGAAACGTTCAGTCACCGCTACTTGTGGCTTGATCTCGTGAAGGTGCTGCAGATGTTGCGGCCGAATCACAAGATCCTTCGCGTCAACTACTTCACCGCGCCGCTTCTCGACGACCCCGACGCCCAGAGCAGACAGGCCACCTACTGGAACGCTCTGACTGCGATGCACGGCGATCTTGTTCCGATTATCACTGGGCGCTACCAGCGGTCGACGTACACATGCAAGGACTGTGGCTCGGAGCGACCGAAGTACGAGGAGAAGGAAACCGACGTCAACCTGGCCCTGACCATAGCCCGCGACGCAGCTACTCAGGAAGCGACGGACTACTACCTGATATCCGGCGATAGCGATGCCGCGCCGGCGATCCGCGAAGCCCAGAGAATCAACCCGACCGGCTTCTACAAGGCGTACTTCCCGCCGAGCAGGAAGTCTGAGGAACTCACAGCCCTGATGCCTGCTTCTGAGGTGATCGGCCGCACTCGCCTGCGAGACGCGCAACTTCCTGAGGTGGTTCATGGCCCAAGCGGCCAGGAGCATGTCCAGCCGCTCAAATGGAGGCCGGAAACGTTTCTTGACGATGGGCTTCCCGCCTCGCCCCGTCCGCCCGTCAGCGTTACACCCGCAGACCTCGCGCGCTATCACCGGACTCACACCTAAGAGCGATCCGAAGTGGGTCCGAAACCGCGCCCATGCCGCGTGCGCCTCCGCCTTCCCCTGTCTGCGCTCTATCGCAGGTGGAGTCCTACGGCACGGCCCAACTCACCCGGGTGACATCCGCACGAGGAGTCTTCCCTCAGCGATACACGATGCGAAGAATGGTCGTACTGAGAGACTGAGAAACACTCCTGGCGGGGTGGCCTCTCCGTATTGAACGCCCCTCCGCGGTCCCCCAGCGGAGGGGCGTTCTTAACGCAGGTCAGGGCTCGGATCGCGTCTTGTGGCTGCGATTCCGTACGAAGCCGAAGATGAGCGTCCCGAGGAACAGGATGATTCCGATGATGGCTAGCCAAAG
>NZ_SSDO01000025.1:0-243 GCF_004794395.1 Microbacterium sp. K41
CCGCCGCGCCCGCCGCCGCGGCACGGACCCCGCTCCTGCCGCAGCTGTCGGCGCCCGTGGTCTCGCTCGCCCGCGCGTCCGACGGCGACCACCGGATCACGCTCACGGTGTCGCCCGAGAACCTGGGACCGGTGACCGTGCGCGCCCACATCTCCGGCGCGGCGATCCGCATCGAGCTGCAGGCGCCCGGTGAGCTCGGCCGCGAGGCGCTGCGGGCGATCCTCGCCGACCTCCGCCGCGACC
>NZ_SSDO01000246.1:0-13722 GCF_004794395.1 Microbacterium sp. K41
AGCCGTGACGCGGCTCCTCGTCGTGAGGGTGGCTTCAGCCGTGATGGTGGTCAGCGTCGTGAGGGCGGGTACAGCCGTGATGGTGGCCAGCGTCGTGAGGGTGGCTTCAACCGTGACGGTGGTCGGCGTCGTGAGGGTGGGTACAACCGTGACGGTGGCCAGCGTCGTGAGGGTGGCTACAGCCGTGACGGTGGCCAGCGTCGTGAGGGTGGCTTCAACCGTGACGGTGGCCAGCGTCGTGAGGGTGGCTACAGCCGTGACGGTGGACCGCGTCGTGAGGGCGGATACAACCGTGACTCCGCACCGCGTCGTGAAGGCGGATACAACCGTGACGCGGCTCCTCGTCGCGAGGGTGGGTACAGCCGTGACGGTGGTCAGCGTCGCGAGGGTGGGTACAGCCGTGATGGCGGTCAGCGTCGCGAGGGTGGCTACAGCCGTGATGGTGGTCCGCGTCGCGAAGGGCGGACTGAGCGTGAGCGGGGGAGTGACCGGTCCCGGTCGTTCCCGCAGCGCGGCGGTGCCGGGCGTGAGCGTCCGGCCAACGCATCGAACGAGCGTGCCCGGTTCGACGAGCCGACCGTTCCGGACGAGGTCACGGCCCGGGATCTGCACTCCTCCGCGCGCAACGAGCTGAAGACGCTCAGCAAGGAGAACGCGGAGCACGTCGCCCGACACCTGGCGATAGCCTCGCGTCTGATCGACGAAGACCCCGCGCTGGCACACGAGCATGCGCTGGCGGCGTCGCGCCGGGCCGGTCGCATTGCGATCGTCCGCGAGACGCTCGGCATCACGGCCTATGCGACAGGTGACTTCGCCCTGGCTCTTCGCGAGCTGCGCACCTATCGCAGGATCTCCGGGAAGGACGACCAGATCGCGCTCATGGTCGACAGCGAGCGCGGAATCGGCCGTCCTGACCGAGCACTCGAGACCGGTCGTGCCGTGGACCGCTCCACCCTCGACACCGCGGTGCGCGTGGCTCTTGCGATCGCGATGTCGGGCGCGAGGCTCGACCAGGGCGACCTGGAGCTGGCTCTCGGTGAGCTCGAGATTCCCGAGCTCGATCCCGATCGTGCGTTCGAGTGGAGCCCAGCACTGTTCTCCGCGCGGGCAGCGGTCCTGGAAGACCTCGGACGCACCGACGAGGCAGAATTCTGGGCCCACCGCGCCGACGTCGCGGCGGAGGCGCTCGGCGTCGACGAAGCCGGCGACGAGGAGATCTACGTCGAAGACGGCCTCATCGACGACGAGTTCCTCGACGATCACGGTGACGGCACTGCTACGCCTGACGGCGACGCCGTTGGCGGCGGTGACGGCACCCGCGACGGTGGCGGCACCCGCGACGATGCCGCCGGCCTCGACGGTGACGCTGTGGACGGTGGCGTGGATGCTGATGGTGGCGTGGATGCTGATGGTGGCGTGGATGCTGATGGTGGCGTGGATGCTGACGGTGGCGTGGATGCTGACGGTGGCGCGGATGCTGACGGTGACGTGGATCGTGATGGTGTCGTGGATCGCGACGCGGACCTCGACGTCGAGGCGGGCCGAGACCTGGACAGCGACGACGATGCTGCCTCTGGACGCGACGGCGACAGCGATGGTGCCGGGACCGAGCTCTTCGGTGAGGACGGCGAGGCCGAGCCCACGATCGAGGACGAGGTTCGCGAGCTCCTCGGCGAAGACGTCGACGAGGTCGACGAAGACGACGAGTCCGGTTCCTCGAAGCCGGAGGCGTGATGGCGCTCTTCACGCGCAGGCGTCAGACGCCCCGCACTCCGCTGGACGGCGTCGACACGATCCTCGCCGACCTCGACGGAGTCGTGTATGCCGGGCCCGGGGCCCTGCCGCACGCCGTGGAGAGCCTCAACGCCGCAGCCGCCACGGCGCGTCTGGGGTACATCACCAACAACGCGGCGCGGACCGACGCATCCGTCGCGGCGCACCTCACGAGCCTGGGCCTCACGGTCGCGCCAGACGACGTGGTCACGAGCCCGCAGGCGGCCATGCGACTGCTCTCGGGGATCGTTCCTCCTCCCGCGACGATCCTCGTCGTCGGAGGCGACGGTCTCGTCGATGAGGTGCAGAAGGCCGGGTACACGGTGACCCGCAGCGCTGACGCCGACCCACAAGCGGTCGTGCAGGGCTTCGCCCCCGAGGTCGCGTGGACCGACCTCGCCGAAGCGGCCTTCGCGCTCAAGGTCCCCGAGGAGGAGGGCGGCATCCCCTGGATCGCCACCAACACCGACTGGACGATCCCGCGCGAACGCGGCGTCGCCCCCGGCAACGGCACCCTCGTGTCCGCGGTGCACACGGCTGTCGGGCGGCTGGCCACGGTCGCGGGGAAGCCGGAGACCCCCATCTTCCAGGAGGCCCTGGACCGCTTCGGCGCGTCCACGGCGCTGTTCATCGGCGACCGCCTCGACACCGACATCATGGGAGCGAGCCGAGCCGGCATCGACTCCGCCCTCGTGCTGACCGGGATCGACCGCCCCAAGCACGTGCTCGCGGCGCCAGAGGGGTCGCGCCCGACCTACATCCTCGGCGACCTCCGCGGGCTGCACGAGCCGTACCCGGTCCCGACGGTGACGGACGGCGTGTACGACGTCGGCGGCGCGGCGGTGCGGGTGCACGGCGCGGACGTGGAGATCGTCGCGGAGTCCGGGAACCAGCTCGACCTGCTGCGGGCCGGAGCTGCCGCGATCTGGGCCTCGGGCACTCCGGTGTTCGTGCTGCGCGTGCCCGAGCGGCTGTACGACGACCCGTTCCACCGCCCCTGACCACACGCGTGGCTCCGTCGGCTGTCCGAGGAGCCGCGTACAGTGGAACCCGTGAGCGATGAGACGACCGGTGCGCCGACGGACGGCCTGTGGAGCCGCCTCCGCCTGATCGAAGGGCAGCCGCTTCCGGCTCGTGCCGACGCTTACTCCGCGCTGCACGACGAGCTCTCGCGGCGGCTGGAGAGCGGATCACGGCTCGACCAGCGGGAGACCCCGGGAACACGATGACGCGACTCGACGCCGCCCTCGCCTCGCGGGGACTCGCCCGGTCGCGCAGCCATGCCGCCACCCTCATCGCGGAGGGCCTCGTGAGCGTCGACGGTCGCCCCGTCGTCAAGGCGTCTACGCCGGTCCAGGACGACAGCGAGCTCACCGTGGCCGGCGCCGACCACTACGTCGGGCGCGCCGCGCACAAACTCGTCGCCGCCCTCGACGGCTTCGGCGTCGCGGTCGCCGACCGGCTCGCGCTCGACATGGGCGCCTCGACCGGCGGATTCACCCAGGTGCTGCGCGAGCGCGGTGCGCGGCGGGTGCTCGCGGTCGACGTCGGACACGGACAGCTGGCTCCCGTCATCGCCGCGGACGACGGGGTCGTGTCGGTCGAGGGCTTCAACGTGCGGCACATGACACCGCAGAGCCTCGCGGACGCGACGGGCGAGCCCGCGCCGCCCGACCTGATCGTCGGCGACCTGTCGTTCATCTCGCTCGAACTCGTCCTCCCGGCGATCGCCGCCGTCGCCGCGCCGGGCGCCGACGTGCTGCTGCTCGTGAAGCCGCAGTTCGAGGTCGGGCGCACCGCGGTGCGCGGGGGACTGGTCACCGATCCGGCCACCCGCGCCGACGCCGTGGCCCGCGTCGTCTGGAGCGCGTGGGACGCGGGGTTCGGGATGTTCGGCATCCTTCCCTCCCCGATCCTCGGCACGCACGGAAACGCGGAGTACCTCGTGCACCTCGCGCCGGGACGCGGCAGCAATCCGACAGAATGGATGGACACCATCAACCGGCTGGCAGGGGGACGATGAACGAGCGCTGGATCCTGGTGGTCGCGCACGCCGGCCGCGTCGAGACGGTGGAAGCGGCCCGTCGCGTGACCGATGCCCTGCGGGGAGCGGGTGCCCGCCCGGTCCTCGCGCCCGACGACCACGATGCGCTCTCCGCCGTCGACCCGTTCTTCGCCGACGTCGACGTCCTGGGCGTCTCCGCCGACCCGACCGCGCTCGAGCTGGCCATCGTCCTCGGCGGTGACGGCACGATCCTGCGCGCCGCGGAGCTCGTGCGCGACAGCGGTGCCCCCGTGCTCGGCATCAACATGGGCCACGTCGGCTTCCTCGCCGAGATCGACCCCGACGACATGGACGACGCGGTGCGCCGTGTCATCGCCCGCGACTACGACGTGGAGGAGCGCCTGGCGCTCTCGGTGCGGGTGAAGGACGCCGCCGGCGACGTCGTCTACGAGACCTGGGCCCTGAACGAGGCGACGGTCGAGAAGGCCAGCAGGGAGCGCATGATCGAGGTCGTGCTGGAGATCGACGGCCGCCCGCTGTCGAGCTTCGGCTGCGACGGCATGGTCGTGTCCACCCCGACGGGATCCACCGCCTACAACTTCTCCGCCGGCGGGCCCGTGATCTGGCCGACCGTGGAGGCCATCGCCGTGGTGCCGCTCTCCGCCCACGCGCTGTTCGCGAAGCCGCTCGTGGTGAGCCCCGACGCGGCGGTCGCGATCGAGATGCTCGAGCGCACGGACGGCTCCGGCATCCTCTGGTGCGACGGCCGACGCTCGCACGAGCTCCCACCCGGAGCGCGTGTGGTGGTGCGACGGTCCTCGCGGCCGGTGCGCCTCGCGCGCCTGCACCCGACCGCGTTCACGAACCGGCTGGTGCGCAAGTTCCAGCTGCCGGTCGAAGGGTGGCGCGGACAGGACCGGAGGAACCAGCCGTGATCGAGGAGATGCGCCTGCGGGGCCTCGGTGTGATCGCCGACGCCGTGCTCCCGCTCGGACCGGGGTTCACCGCCATCACCGGCGAGACCGGTGCGGGCAAGACGATGGTCGTCACGGGGCTCGGGCTGCTGCTCGGACAGCGCGCCGACTCGGGCGCCGTGCGCGCCGGAGCCGGCCAGGCCTCGGTGGCGGGAGTCTGGGTCGTGCCCGAGACAGGGGACGTGGCAGACATCGTCGCCGACGCCGGGGGCGAACTCGAACCGGTCGGTGGCGGCAGCGCCGAACTGTACGTGTCGCGCACCCTCAACGCCGAGGGCCGTAGCAGGGCGAGCGTGGGGGGTCGCGCCGCTCCGGCCGGCGTGCTGTCCGCCCTCGCCGACGAGCTGGTGGTCGTGCACGGCCAGTCCGAGCAGTTGCGGCTGCGGTCCGCCGCTGCGCAGCGCGACGCCCTCGACCGCTTCGGCGGTGACGCGATCGCCCGGGCGCTGGAGCACTACGGCACGGCCTTCGAGCGCTGGCGCGGCCTCGACGCGGAGATCGCCGAGATCACGGGCAACCGCGACCGCCGGGCGGAGGAAGCCGCGCGACTGCGGGAAGACCTCGCGCTGATCGAGGCGACCGCACCCGAGGCGGGTGAAGATGCCGAACTCGCGGCCCGCGCCGAACGGCTCGCGAACGCCGAGGAGCTGCGTCTGGCCGCCTCGCTCGCGCACGGGGCGCTCTCGAACGAGGAGGGCGAGCCGGATGCGTCGGCACTGGTCGCGGAGGCGCGGCGGGCGCTCGAACGGGTCTCGGATGCGACGCTCGCGGAGGTCGCCGAGACGCTCGCCGACATCGGATACCGTATCGCCGACGCCGCCGGGCAGCTGTCCGGCTTCCTCGCCGACCTCGACGAGTCGGGCCCGCACGAACTCGCCGCGGTCGAGGAGCGGCGGGCGGCACTGGGCGTGCTCATCCGCGCGCACGGGTCCCTCGACGACGCCATCCGACTGTGGCAGACGGGCTCGACGCGCCTCGCGGAGCTCGACGACGACGGCGAGCGACTGCAGCGTCTCACCGCCGAGCGGGAGGAGGCGCGTACCGCGCTCGACGCCGCGGCGGACGCCCTGACCGCCGTCCGCACGGAGGCCGCCGTCCGCCTGGGCGACGCCGTCACCGCGGAGCTCCACGCGCTCGCGATGCCCGATGCCCGCCTGGAGGTCTCGGTCACCCCCGGCGCCGAGAGCACGCACGGGCGCGACGACGTGGCGATCCTGCTGGCCCCGCACCCCGGAGCCGAACCGCGGTCGGTGGCCAAGGGTGCCTCGGGCGGCGAGCTGTCGCGCGTGATGCTCGCGATCGAGGTCGTCATCGCGGCGACCGACCCGGTGCCCACGTTCGTGTTCGACGAGGTCGACGCCGGCATCGGCGGGGCCGCGGCCATCGAGGTCGGCCGGCGACTCGCCCGGCTGGCGGAGAAGTCGCAGGTGATCGCGGTGACGCATCTGGCGCAGGTCGCCGCGTTCGCGAACAACCACCTCACGGTCGTCAAGTCCAACGACGGGGCCGTCACCGCCTCGAGCGTGCGGCGTCTGGAGGGGGAGGAGCGGGAGGCCGAGATGGCGCGGCTGCTGTCCGGCCTCGCCGATTCCGGCGCCGCGCTCACCCATGCCCGCGAACTTCTCAGCCTCGGCGTCTGAGGGAACTGTTAGGATAGAAGCCCGTGATGAACTCTTCTTCTGCGGGGCCCAAGAACGACACGACCAAGCACATCTTCGTGACTGGTGGTGTCGTTTCGTCTTTGGGCAAGGGCCTCACCGCGGCCAGCCTGGGCAACCTGCTCACCGCCCGCGGACTCCGCGTGGTCATGCAGAAGCTCGACCCGTATCTGAACGTGGATCCGGGCACCATGAACCCGTTCCAGCACGGCGAGGTGTTCGTCACCGACGACGGCGCGGAGACCGATCTCGACATCGGCCACTACGAGCGCTTCCTCGACATCAACCTGTCGCAGGCGGCCAACGTGACCACCGGCCAGATCTACTCGCAGGTCATCGCGCGCGAGCGTCGCGGTGAGTACCTCGGCGACACCGTGCAGGTCATCCCGCACATCACCGACGAGATCAAGCGCCGCATGCGCCTGCAGGCGACCGAGGACCCGCGCCCCGACGTCATCATCACCGAGGTCGGCGGCACGGTGGGCGACATCGAGTCGCAGCCGTTCCTGGAGGCCGCGCGTCAGCTGCGTCATGAGCTCGGCCGCGACAACGTGTTCTTCGTGCACGTGTCGCTCGTGCCGTTCATGGGCGCCTCCGGCGAGCAGAAGACCAAGCCGACGCAGCACTCCGTCGCAGCTCTCCGTCAGGTGGGCATCCAGCCCGACGCGCTGGTGCTGCGCAGCGACCGTCCCGTGAGCGCGAGCAACCGCAACAAGATCGCCCTGATGTGCGACGTGGACGTCGAGGGCGTCATCAACACGGTCGACCTCCCGAGCATCTACGACATCCCCTCGACGCTGAACGAGCAGGAGCTCGACTCGTACATCGTGCGGCGCCTCGGTCTGGACCAGAAGGCGGACGACGTCGACTGGACGCGGTGGAACAAGGTGCTGCACGCGGTGCACAACCCGAAGCACGAGGTCACGATCGGCCTCGTCGGCAAGTACATCGACCTCCCCGACGCGTACCTCTCGGTGACCGAGGCCCTCAAGGCCGGCGGTTTCGCGCAGGAGACCAAGGTGCACATCCGCTGGATCCCCTCCGACCTGTGCGAGACCCCGGAGGGCGCCCAGGAGCAGCTCGCCGAGCTCGACGGCATCTGCGTGCCGGGCGGCTTCGGCATCCGCGGCATCGAGGGCAAGCTCGGCGCGCTGAAGTTCGCGCGCGAGCAGGGCATCCCCACGCTCGGACTGTGCCTCGGCCTGCAGTGCATGGTGATCGAGTTCGCCCGCGATGTGGCCGGCATCGAGGGCGCATCGTCGAGCGAGTTCGACCCGGAGACGCAGGAGCCCGTGATCGCGACCATGGCCGAGCAGGTCGAGATCCTCGACGGCGGCGACCTGGGCGGCACCATGCGGCTGGGGCTCTACCAGGCCGCCCTCGCGGAGGGCTCGCTGGCGCGGGAGCTGTACGGCACCCCGGAGGCGTCGGAGCGGCACCGCCACCGCTACGAGGTCAACAACGCGTACCGCGACCGGCTGTCCGAGGCCGGGCTGGTGTTCTCCGGCCTGAACCCCGAGCTGGACCTGGTCGAGTACGTGGAGCTGCCGCGCGACGTGCACCCGTACTACATCGCCACGCAGGCCCACCCCGAGCTGCGGTCGCGCCCGACCGACCCGCACCCGCTGTTCCGCGGACTGGTGGGTGCGGCGATCGAGCGGCACCGCGCGAGCGAGCTGTTCGACGTCAGCGCCGATGAGTGACATCGGCGCCCTGCCCGACGGCGGTCCGCTGCGCGACGAGCCGCTCGACCCCGAGGTCCTGTCCTCCGAGCTCGTGTACGAGGGACGGGTATGGGACGTGCGCTCCGACCGTGTGCGCTACGGCGACGGTGAGATCGTGCGCCAGTACGTCGCCCATCCCGGCGCGGTGGCGATCGTCGCGCTGGACGACGAGGGCCGGGTGCTGCTGATCCAGCAGTACCGGCACCCGATCCGGCACCGCGATTGGGAGCTGCCTGCCGGTCTGCTCGACGTGCCGGGGGAGGACCCTGCCGCGGCCGCGCAGCGCGAGCTCGCGGAGGAGGCCGACCTGGTCGCGACACACTGGGTGCCCCTAGTGTCGTCGTGGACCACGCCGGGCGGGAACGACGAGCTGATCCAGCTGTTCCTCGCCACGGGCATCACGGCCGCCGACGCCGCACACTCCCGGGAGGACGAGGAGGCCGACATCCGGCTCGCCTGGGTGACCCTCGACGACGCGGTGGCCGCGGTGCTTGACGGTCGCATGCGTAACGGCATCCTGGCGATCGGTGTGCTCGCGGCCGCGCAGAGGCTCCGCGACCGGGGCTGACATGCTGCTCGATCGCGCCCTCGACGCGTATCTGCGTCACGTCACGATCGAGCGCGGACTGAGCGCGCACACGATCGCGGCGTACCGACGCGACCTCGACGGGTACCGGGGGTGGCTCGCCGCCGAGGGCATCACCGACACGACCGAGGTGACCCCCGCGGTGATCGACCGCTTCATCGCCGAGCGTGCGTCCGCCGAGCCCGCCCCCGCGGCCACGAGCCTCGCCCGGTTGCAGTCGTCCGTGCGCGGGTGGCACCGCTTCCTGGCGCGCGAGGGGATCGAGGCCGACGACCCGAGCGGCCGGCTGCGTCCGCCCAAGGCCCCGCGGAGGCTGCCGAAGGCGCTGACGATCGAGCAGGTCGAGCGCCTGCTCGCGGCGCCGTCGCCGGAGGAACCGCTCGGCATCCGCGACCGCGCGCTGCTGGAACTGCTGTACGCCACGGGCGCCCGCGTGTCGGAGGCGGTCGGGCTCGACGTCGACGACCTCGCGCACGGGGAGGTGCTGCGGCTGCGCGGCAAGGGGTCGAAGGAGCGCATCGTGCCGGTGGGCTCGTACGCGCGTGACGCGGTCGACGCATACCTGACGCGGGTGCGTCCCGGGCTCGCCGCGAAGGGCAGGGCTTCGGCGCGCCTGTTCCTCGGCGCCCGCGGTGCGCCCCTGTCGCGGCAGAGCGCGTGGCTGGTGATCCGGGCGGCGGCGGAGCGGGCGCAGATCACGGCCGAGGTGTCGCCGCACACCCTGCGGCACTCGTTCGCGACGCATCTGCTGCAGGGCGGCGCGGACGTGCGCGTGGTGCAGGAGCTGCTCGGGCACTCGTCGGTCGCCACGACGCAGATCTACACGCACGTGTCGGTCGACGCGCTGCGCGACGTGTACGCCACGTCGCACCCGCGGGCCCGCTGACTCGCGCGGTCGCCTGGGTCCGCCGCCGCGCGCCGGGACGGCCCGTGAGCGGCCCGGCCGCTACAATCGAGCAAGCACGAAGGAGCAGGAGAACCGGTGGCTGAGAACGCGGCGAAGTCCAGGGCGAAGGCGAAGAAGGCCGACGACACCCCCATGGGACCCACCGGCCGCCCCTACCGCGGCTTCCCGATCCCGGCGCCGCTGAAGTCGCACGGTCCCGCGCGCATCATCGCCCTCTGCAACCAGAAGGGCGGCGTCGGCAAGACGACCACCTCGATCAACCTCGCCGCGTCCCTCGCGGAGTACGGCCGCAAGGTGCTCGCCGTCGACTTCGACCCGCAGGGCGCGCTGTCCGCGGGCCTGGGCATCCAGACCCACGACGTCCCCACCGTGTACGACCTGCTGCTGGACACGAAGCGCGACGCGCACGAGGCGATCGTCCACTCCAACGTCGAGGGCCTCGACGTGCTGCCCGCGAATATCGACCTGTCGGCCGCCGAGGTGCACCTGGTCAACGAGGTGGCCCGCGAGACCATCCTCGCGCGGGTGCTCCGCCAGGTCGCGGGCGAGTACGACGTCATCCTGATCGACTGCCAGCCCTCGCTCGGCCTGCTCACGGTCAACGCCCTCACCGCCGCGCACGGCGTGATCATCCCGCTCGAGTGCGAGTTCTTCGCCCTGCGCGGGGTGGCGCTGCTGATCGAGACCATCGACAAGGTGCGCGACCGCCTGAACCCGTCGATCACGATGGACGGGCTGCTGGCGACCATGTACGACCCGCGCACGCTGCACTCGCGCGAGGTGCTGGAGCGGGTGGTGGAGGCCTTCGGCGACGACGTGCTGGAGACCGTGATCGGCCGCACGGTGAAGTTCCCCGACGCCTCGGTCTCCGGCGTGCCCATCACCGAGTTCGCGCCGGAGCACGCCGCCGCGCAGGCGTATCTGCGGCTGGCGCGGGAGCTGGTCGCCCGTGGCGCCGTCGCCTGAGCAGGCCGAGACCGATCCGACCGCCGAGGCCGTCGCCCCCGCGGAGGGCGACACGGGCTTCCGCGTCTCGCTGTCGAACTTCGACGGACCGTTCGACCTGCTGCTGAATCTCATCTCGAAGCACGAGATGGACATCACCGAGGTGTCGCTGAGCGCGGTCACGAACGAGTTCATCGCCTACCTCGCCGAGCTGGAGGACGAGGAGGAGCTCGACCAGGCGTCGGAGTTCCTCGTGGTGGCCGCGACGCTGCTCGACATGAAGGTCGCCGGCCTCCTGCCGCAGGGCGAGCTCGTCGACGCCGAGGCCGTGGCGCTGCTGGAGGCGCGCGACCTGCTGTTCGCGCGCCTGCTGCAGTACCGGGCGTTCAAGGAGGTGTCGGCGTGGTTCGCGCGGTGCCTGCAGCGGGAGGACCGCCGTCACGTGCGGGCGGTGCCGCTGGAGGAGAAGCACCGCCGCAAGACGCCGGAGCTGGTGTGGTCGCTGAGCGCGGACGACTTCGCGGCGCTGGCACTGCTGGCTTTCGCGCCCAAGGAGATGCCGCACGTCGGGCTCGATCACCTGCACGCACCGCTGGTGAGCATCCGCGAGCAGGCGGCGATCGTCGTGACGCTGCTGCGCGGCACCGAGTCGATCAGCTTCCGCGAGCTGGTCGCAGGCGTCACCGAGCCGGGGATCGTGGTGGCGCGCTTCATCTCCGTCCTGGAGCTGTACCGCCACGCGGCGCTCTCCTTCGAACAACTGGAACCGCTCGGCGAGCTGACGCTCCGCTGGGCCGCCGACACCTGGTCGGACGAGACACTCGCGACCCTGGGGGCCGACTATGACCGATGACGTGACCGAGACCGAGACCGTGCCGGAGGTCGAGCCCGTGGCCGAGACCGAGACCCGGCCGGAGGTCGAGCCCGGGGGTGACGACGCTGCGACGGTCGTGGGCTCCGAGCTGCCGCTGAGCGAGCGCGTCGAGGCGATCCTCTTCATCGTGGACGAGCCGATCGGCCTGGTCGCCCTCGCGGCCGCGGTCGGCGCGCCGGTGCCGGCCGTGCGGCAGACGCTGGAGGCGCTCGGGGACGACTACGACGGACGGGGCCGAGGACCGCGGCGCGGCTTCGAGCTGCGCGAGGTCGGTGGCGGGTGGCGGCTGTACGTGCGCGAAGACCTCGACCCCGTGGTGGCGGAGTTCGTGGGCGGGCAGGCACCCGCGCGGCTGTCGCAGGCCGCCCTGGAGACGCTCGCGGTGATCGCCTACAAGCAGCCCGTCACCCGCAGCCAGGTCGCGTCGATCCGCGCCGTGAACGTGGACTCGGTCGTGCGCACGCTGCTCGCCCGCGGCCTCATCACCGAGCTCTTCGCGGACTCCGAGACCGGGGCGATCAACTACGGCACCACCGACGCGCTGCTGCAGCACCTCGGCATCAATTCGCTGGACGAGCTGCCGCCGATCTCGCCGTTGCTGGACGACGGCGCCGACGGCTTCGACGAAGGGACCCTCCGATGAACGCTGCCCACGACGACGCCACCGGGCCCGAGGGCGTGCGGCTGCAGAAGGTCCTCGCGGCGGCGGGCGTCGCCTCGCGTCGTGTCGTCGAGCAGTACATCGTCGAGGGGCGCATCCGGGTGAACGGGCAGACCGTGACCGAGCTCGGCCGTCGGATCGACCCCGAGCGTGACCTGGTCGACGTGGACGGCACCGCGGTGCAGCTCGACGTCACCAAGCGCTACGTGATGCTGAACAAGCCCACCGGAGTGGTCAGCAGCATGCGTGACGAGAGTGGGCGGCCCGACCTGCGTCGCTTCACGAAGGACTACGAGGAGCGGCTCTACAACGTGGGGCGCCTCGACGCCGAGACCAGCGGGCTGCTGCTGCTCACGAACGACGGCGAGCTCGCGCACGTCCTGGCGCATCCGTCGTTCGGTGTGACCAAGGTGTACATCGCCAAGGTGGACGGCACGGTGACCCCGCAGACGATCTCCACGCTCACGAAGGGCATCGAGCTGGAGGACGGCCCCATCGCGGCGGACAAGGCGCGGCTGCTGGACACGTCGCGCGGCTCGAGCCTGGTGGAGCTCACGCTTCATTCGGGGCGCAACCGAATCGTGCGTCGGATGATGGCCGCGGTCGGCCACCCCGTGACCGAGCTCGTGCGCCGGCAGTTCGGCCCGCTGCACCTGGGAACCCTCCCGGCGGGGAAGACGCGTGACCTGAGTAAAATCGAACTCGGTGCGCTGTTGACCCTCGCGCGCCGTGAATCCGGTGTCGCCGCGGCGCCAGGCGAGCAGGAGACCGAATGACCGACACGACGAGTGCGCCCACGGCGCGGAAGACCGGTGCCGTCGCGCCGCGTCTGTCCGGTACCGTCCGCATCGTCGGTGCCGGCCTGCTCGGCGCGAGCGTCGGTCATGCGCTGCGGGCCAAGGGTGTCGATGTGGCGCTCACGGATGCCTCCCCGGCGCAGCTGCGACTGGCGGTGGACTACGGCGCCGGTCGACTCGCCGCCGCCGACGACGCCCCCGCGCTGATCGTGGTGGCCGTGCCGCCCGACGTCACGGCCGACGTGGTGCAGGCCGAGCTGGAGCGGTACCCGGACGCGGTCGTGACCGACGTCGCGAGCGTCAAGCTCGAACCGTTCCGGACGCTGCGCGACCGCGGCGTCGACCTCGCGCGCTACATCGGCTCGCACCCGCTCGCGGGGCGTGAGCGCGGCGGCGCCATCTCCGCCCGCGCCGACCTCTTCATCGGGCGGCCCTGGGTGGTGTGCCGCGACGAGGACACGAAGGCCACGGATCTCGCGCTGGTCGAGGCGCTCGCGCTCGACGTGGGCGCGATGCCGCTGGAGATGACGCCGGAGGAGCACGACCG
The DNA here is from genome assembly GCF_004794395.1 of Microbacterium sp. K41. Taxonomy (NCBI): domain Bacteria; kingdom Bacillati; phylum Actinomycetota; class Actinomycetes; order Micrococcales; family Microbacteriaceae; genus Microbacterium; species Microbacterium sp. K41. The sequence continues at coordinate 13,452 of NZ_SSDO01000246.1, forward strand.
TTCGGTCGCCCTCACCTCGCACGTGCCGCAGGTCGTCGCGAGCCTGCTGGCCGCGCGGCTCGCGGGAGCCGAGGAGGGCGCGCTGCGCCTGGCGGGTCAGGGAGTGCGCGACACGACGCGCATCGCCGCCTCCGCGCCCGAGCTGTGGGTGCAGATCCTCGGCGCGAACGCGGGGCCGGTCGTGGAGATCCTCGACGCGCTGGCGGCCGACCTGGGCGACGTCGCCGAGGCGCTGCGGGCGCCGGCGGCCCCCAGATCGGAAGAGCACACG
>NZ_SSDO01000247.1:0-16182 GCF_004794395.1 Microbacterium sp. K41
CCGCCGCCGCCTCCTCCGCGGTCGCCGCCCGCGCCTTCGGCCCCAGCTCCGCGACGAGGTCGGCCAGCGTCTCCGGGCCGCGCGAGTTCGCGATCACCACGTCGTAGCCGTTCGCCACCGCGACGCGCGCGACCTGGCTGCCGATGTTGCCTGCACCGATGATTCCGAGAGTAGTCATGTTCGGCCCAACGCCGAGCGGGCGACTCTATTCCCGTGAATCGGTCATCGGGGACGGCTCACAGGCGCGTCAGCGCGTCCTCGGTCGCCACCCACGCGAGCATCGCGCACTTCACGCGCGCGACGTACTTCGAGACCCCGCCGAGCGCGGCCGCGTCGCCGAGCAGCTCCTCGTCGGGGGCGATCGTGCCGCGCGAGCGCATGGCGTCGCGGAACGCCGCGATGCGCACCTCGAGCTCCGGCACGCTGAGCCCCTCGGCGAGCTCGGCCAGCAGCGACGCGGACGCCTGCGAGATCGCGCACCCGTGCCCCTCCCACGCGATGGCATCGATCGTCCCGTCGTCGCCCCGGTGCACCTGCAGGGTGATCTCGTCACCGCACGTCGGGTTGAGCTGGTGCGACTGCGCCGGGATCTCGTCGCGCAGCCCGTAGCCGTGCGGCGTGCGCGAGTGGTCGAGGATCAGTTCCTGGTACAGGCTCTGCAGGTCGCTCATGCGCCCCTCCGGAAGAAGTCGATCGCCCCGGCGACACCCGCGATCACGGCGTCGACCTCGGCCTCGGTCGTGTACAGGTACGTGCTGGCCCTGGTCGACGACGTGACCCCGAGCCGCCGGTGCAGCGGCTGCGCGCAGTGGTGCCCGACACGCACCGCGATGCCCAGGTCGTCGAGGAACTGTCCGACGTCGTGCGCGTGGATGCCCGCCACGTCGAAGCTCGCGAGTCCCACGCGCGGCAGATCGATGCCGGCTCCGAGCACGCGCACGCCGTCGATCGCGCGGAGCCCGTCCACCAGGCGCCGGCCGAAGGCGGCCTCGTGCGCGGCGATGCGCGACATGCCCACCTCGTCCAGGTAGCCGACCGCCGCGGCGAGCGCGATCGCCTGCGACACCCGCTGCGTGCCCGCCTCGAAGCGCTGCGGCGGCGGCAGGTACTCGGCCTCGGTCGTGGTGACGGTCGTGATCATGGAGCCGCCCGTGAGGAACGGGGGCATCGCGGCCAGCACCTCGCGCCGGCCGTACAGCGCACCGATGCCCGTCGGCCCCAGCATCTTGTGGCCGGAGAGCACCGCGAAGTCCACGCCCAGCGCCCGCACGTCGAGCGGCAGGTGCGGGGCGGACTGGCACGCGTCGAGGAGCGTCAGGGCACCGACCCCGCGGGCGAGCGCGACCAGCTCGTCGACCGGGTTGATCACGCCGAGCACGTTGGACACGTGCGTGAAGGCGATCAGTTTCGTGCGGTCGGTGACGAGCTCGGCGGCCACGTCGAGCCGGAGGGCGCCGTCGTCGTCGAGCGGGATCACCCGCAGCGTGGCGCCCGTGCGCGCCGCGAGCTCCTGCCACGGGATGAGGTTGGCGTGGTGCTCCATCTCGGTGGTGACGATCTCGTCTCCCTCGCGGAGGCGCAGGCGCTCCGCGGCCGCGCCGCCGCGTCCGAGCGAGGCGTTCGAGAGGGAGTAGGCGACGAGGTTGATCGCCTCGGTCGCGTTCGAGGTCCACACGATCTCGTCGTCGTCGGCACCGACGAAGCGGGCGACGGCGGCCCGCGCATCCTCGAACAGCTCGGTCGCCTCGGCCGCCAGCGTGTGCGCACCCCGGTGCACCGCGGCGTTCAACGTGGTCGCGTAGTCGCGCTCGGCGTCGAGCACGGCGTCCGGTCGCTGCGACGTCGCGCCGGAGTCGAGGTACACCAGCGGATGGCCGTTCACCTGCGCGCGCAGGATCGGGAAGTCCCCGCGGATCCGCTGCACCTCGGTCTCGGTCAGCGGTGCGATCACGTCGACTCCGGGAGAAGCGCTCATCGTTCCAGTCTCCCATCTTCCGGACGCGGCCGGCGCGGGGGTCTGGGGCTACGACATGCGCGCGAGCCGGGCCCTGGCCATGCAGAACACGCCGTACAGAGCGAACCCCACCCCGACCGCGCCGAGCACCAGCCCGCCCAGCGGCAGCGCGAGCAGACTGTGCAGCGCCGCATCCAGTCCCGCCGCCTTCTCCGGGTCCTGGGTGACCGCGGCGACCACGAAAAGCACCCCCGTCACGGCGACCGCGACGCCCTTGCCGAGGTAGCCCGCCACCCCGAGCACCACGATGCCCGCGCGCCCCGCGCCGGTCGGCAGCTCGATCAGCTTCTCGAACGACCGCGTGATGCCGCTGCCGATGAAGCCGAGGCCCACGCCGACCACCGACAGGCCGAGGATCACCAGCAGCGCCACGCCCCCGGGCGCCGACAGCACGATCTCGCTGAGCGTGCGCGACGCGTCCTCCGACTCGGCACGACCGCCCACCGCGTAGATGATCGCGAGGACCGCGACCACGAGATAGGAGCCCGAGATCCCGGCGAGCTTGATACGACGGCCCCACTTCTTCGTCTCCGCGGGGTCGGCGGCGAGGAAGGCGCTGGCGATCTGCCAGGCGGCGAGCGCGATGAGCCCCACCGCGATCGACAGCAGCAGCAACCCGCCGATGGGGTTGTCGCGGATGCGCTCCATCGCCCCGTCCTGGTCGGCGTCGCCCGAACCGCCCACCGCGATGCTGAGGGCGATCGCGCCGATCACGACGTGGATGAGCCCCAGCACGACGAAGCCGACACGGGCGGTCCTCCGGAACGCGGTCGAGTCCTTCGCCGCGCGCGCCGCATGCTTCACGCTGCTCATGGGGGAAGCGTATCGCTCGGCATCCGAGCCGAAGAGGGGGTTGCTTTCGTCCGCGCCCGCGGTGAACTCACTCGACCCGCGCGACCGGCTGCCGCAGGATCGTGCGGAGTTTCGCGGGGTCGGTGCGGCGGATGTCGCTCAGGTACACCTCGTGGTGCCGACCGGTCATGCGCAGTCCGTGCTCCGGGATGAAGCGGTGGTGCAGCTCATCGAGCACCGGGGCCTCGTCGTCGAAGGGGCCGACGTGGAGCGTCTGCACGCACAGCCCCTCGTGCAGGGTCTCCAGCCGCACGGAGCGCAGGGCCGGCAGGGGCTCGCGCTTCTTCGCGCTCTTCGCCTCGACGGTGTCGACCGCCCGCGCGAAGAGGTCGGGGGTCACGTGGTCGCCCACCAGGAGAAGCAGCGTCCACTCCCACTGCGACTTGTCCCGGCGCGACGTGAACGACTCCATGTCGGCCGCGTGCCACAGCCCCTCGAGCGGCATCACGACGGTGTCGATGCCGAGCTCTTCACGGCTCGCGAACTTGAGCGTGTACGCCAGGGGGAACAGCGCCGCCACGGCCTGCGCATACACGGGCGACGTGTTGGGGTCTCCCGCGCCGTCGATCATGAGGTACCGCAGCGGCGGCACCTCGAGCACGCGGAACTCTCCGCGTCGTGCGCGGTAGGAGTCGAGGGTCTTCTTGGGGTCGATGGCCGCCATCGCCTGCCTCTCTGGGTGGGACTGCTCGGTGCGGCACAGTGTGCCAGGGGCCTCCGACACCGGGGCGGGACGGCTCGGCCGCCCCGCCCCGGTGACTCACTCCGCTTCCACGGGCAGCCACAGCTCGCACGAGGCCGTGTCTCCGCGGAACTCGCGATACCGCACCATCGACGGACCGGGGCGCAGTCGCCACGGGTTCGACGGGAACCACTCGGTCGCGGTGGCCGCCCACAGGTCCTGCAGGGTCTGCGGGAACGGGCCGTCGGCGGCGAACACGGCCCAGGTGCCCGCCTCGAGCCGCAGCACGTCGAGATCCTCCGGCACCGGGGTCGTCTCCTCCAGCGCGACGCCGTGGAGATACGTGAGCGGTGTGCCCTCGGGCGCGTCCGGCTCCACGTCGGCTGTCACGGCGAGGATGCCCGAGGGCTCCGCGTCGTTCAGACGCTTGAGCCGCGCGTGCTCCTCCGCCGGGATGGCCGCGATGTGCTGCTGGATGTGCGGGTTCTCGCCGCGGTGGATCAGCGGGACCTGCGTGGCATGACCGACCAGCTGGAGGGCGGGTCGGGGGGTGATGGTGACGTCCATCGGGGTGCTCCCTTCGACGCTCAGGCGGAACCGGAGCGTGGGTTGTGTACGGAGAGGACCCCCGTCACGGCGCGCCTCGGCCGGACCGATGCCGTGCACGGCGCGGAACGCCCTGCCGAACGCCTCGACCGAGCCGTAGCCGTGCCGCACGGCCACGTCGAGCAGGCTCGGCGCACCGCCGACCAGTTCCGCGGCGGCGATCGTCATCCGCCGACGGCGCACGTACTCCGACACGGGCATGCCCGCGAGGGCGGAGAACATCCGCCGCAGGTGGTACTCGGTCGTGCCGTGCGCACGCGCGACGGCCGCGACGTCGAGCTCCTCGTCTGGCGCGGCTTCGACGCGGTCGATCAGGGCGTTGAGGGTGCCGATCATGGGTTCCTCCTTTCCCCACCAGCGTGTCCGTCCATCGGGGTGCGGCACCCGATCATTCTGGTCCGTTCCGGTCGTGTGCCGCCGCTCCCCCGCAGCGTTCACACCCCGTTTGACTGCACTGTGAACACGCATCCCGTATCGTCGGAGTTTCTGGGGGAGCACGGGGAGCGAGTCGGCATGCAGGTGAGAGACCTCCTCTTCGGCGTCCCCTCCGGCCTCCCGCCGCTCGCAGACACCGAGGATCCGTTCGCCGACGCCCTGGCTCTCGTGGACGCCCAGGTCACGCGCGTGATCGTCGACATCCCGGCCGGTGTGGTCGGGGTGCTGCTGGAACTGCGCCAGTCGACCCGGCTCCGCGGCACGACGGCCCTGCTGCGGGTGACCGGGGCGGTGCGCCAGGAGTGGACGGGCTCCGCGTCGGCCAACCGCTTCACGGCGTGGTCGATCACGGACGCTGCGATCGACCGCGACCTCACCGCGATCCGCATCGCCCTGCACTGCCTGCCGGCGGGGTCGCTGCACCTGACGGGGACCGCGGCGGACTTCGTGCTGCTCTCCGCGCGACCCGATCGCACGCCGCCCTCCTCGACCGATCCCGCCGCCCTGCTCCGGTTCGGCGTGGTCGACGAGTCCACCGTGTGCGACCCGCTCGGCGCCGCGCACCTGCGCTCCTCGGCACCGTTCCCGCGCCACTGAGCGGCGACCGCACGGGCGGACCGCAGGCGACTCGTGCTGCGCGATCGCTCGAGATCGAGCGCCGTACCGTGATCGCGGTTCGAGGGGGAAGAACTGGCGGAGACGAGGGGATTTGAACCCCTGGTCCCCGTAAGGGGACTCCACCTTAGCAGGGTGGTGCACTAGGCCGGACTATGCGACGTCTCCAGGCATCCGGCCCGAGAGCGCGGATGCACTCGACCAGTGTAACGGGTTCGACGCGCCCTGACGAACCGCGGGCACGGCCGCGCCTCCCGACCCGCGCGCGACCGGCTGGGATACTGGCCGCGCGCGGGAGTCACACCACCGCGACGGAGAGGATCGCCATGAATCCGCACCCGCACGTCGGCGCTTCCCTGGGCACCGAGGACAGCGCCTGGAGCTACCGGGCGGTCGGCTACGCGATCGTGCTGCTGCTCTTGGGCGTCTCGTACGGCCTGTGCGCCGCGCAGCCGAGCGCCGACCCGAGTCCGTGGGCGTTCCTGGTCATGCTCGCGACGGTCGCGATCGTGTTCCGCGTGACGGGCGCCCGTGCGCTCGTGCAGCGGGTGACGTGGGTCGTGCTGTCCACCGCGGGCGCGGCGGCCCTGCTGGCGACCTTCTTCGGCACCGGCAGTCCCGCCCTCGCCGTCGGGCTGTCCGCGGCCTCGATGGTGGCACTGCTCGTCGCACCGTGGGCGATCATCGCGCATCAGGTCACGCGACGCGGGCTCGACATCGAGGCGCTGCTCGCCGCGGTGACGGCGTACATCCTGGTGGGGATGTTCTTCGCCTTCGCGTACAACCTCGCCTCGCAGTTCCTGTCGCAACCGCTCTTCATCGGAGCGGAGACCGACTCGCTCGGCGATCAGCTGTTCTTCTCCTTCACCGCCCTCACCACGACCGGCTACGGCAACCTCATCCCCCGGGGCGCCGGCATGCAGGCCGTCGCGGTGGCCGAGGGCATCACGGGGCAGCTGTTCCTGATCACGGCGGTCGCCCGCATCATGCGCGGCGCGAGCGCCCAGCACCGGTCGTCGGCCTCAGCCTGACGGCATCGCCGGCGGGGTCACGCGCCGGTCGTGGAGCGCCGCGCCACCAGCTCGGGGCGGAACAGCACGTGCTCGGGCTCCGGCGCCCGCTCCCCCTGACCCCGCAGCAGCAGATCGACCGCGGTGGAGCCGATCAGGGCGGCGGGCTGACGCACCGAGCTGAGCGGGATCACGGCGGCCGCGGCGAAGTCGATGTCGTCGTAGCCGATGATCGCGATGTCGTCGGGCACCCGGGCGTCTCCGGTCATCACGAGGCTCTGCAGCAGGCCGAGCGCGACGAGGTCGTTCGCCGCGAACACGGCATCCGGACGATCCGCCGGGGCGCGGCCGAGGATCCGCGACCCCGCCTGCCTCCCCTCCTCGACCGTGAGAGCGGCGGTCGCGAGGAACTCCAGGGCGACCCCGGCGTCGGCGGCCGCGGCCTGTGCCCCGCTGAGCCGGTCGGACACCTGCCGCAGCGACACGGGCCCCCCGACGAAGGCGATCCGCCGACGGCCGACTGCGAGCAGATGCTCCATGGCGATGCGGCCGCCCTCCACGTCGTCCACGGCGACCGAGGCGAAGCGCTCGTCCTGCGACTCCCGGTCGACGAGCACCGCGTGCGTGCCGCGCTCGTGCATGCGCGCCAGACGCGGCAGCGACTCGGCCACGGGCGTCACCAGCACGCCCGTCACCCGCTGCTCCTCGAACAGGTCGAGGTGCATGGCCTCGCGTTCCTGCTTCTCGTCGCTGTTGGCCACCAGCACCGAGAGCCCGTGCTGATCGGCGCGCTCCTCGGCGCCGCGGATCACCTCAGCGAAGAAGGGGTTGCGGATGTCGAGCACGACCAGTCCGATCGTGCGGCTGCGTCCGGCGCGGAGCTGCCTGGCCGCGTCGTTGCGCACGAAGCCGAGCCGATCGATCGACGCCTGGACCCTGGCCACCGTCTCGGCGGCCACCTTCTCCGGCCGGTTGAGGACGTTCGACACCGTGCCGACCGAGACACCCGCGTCCTCCGCGACCTCGCGCACGCTGACCGCCATCCGCGACCTCCCGTCCTCCGGCGTGTGAAACGACTCACATTCCGCTCGGGACTCACACTCTCATGCCGTCTTGACAGCAGTCAACACATCGCCTAACCTCATCTCCGACAGGGTTTGAAACGATTCATTCCCTCAATGGAGAGAGAAATGATGTCCTCACCCGCGACGGCGCCCGTGCTCGAGCTCGCCGGCGTCCAGAAGGCCTTCGGCTCGGTGATCGCCCTGCGCTCCGGCACGATCACGGTCGACCCCGGCTCCATCCACGCGCTCGTCGGCGAGAACGGTGCCGGGAAGTCCACGCTCGTGAAGATCGTCGCCGGCCTCTACCAGCGCGACGCCGGAACGTTCCGCCTGAACGGGGCCGACGTGGACTTCACCTCCACCGCCCAGTCCAAGGCAGCCGGTGTCGCCGTCATCTACCAGGAGCCGACGCTCTTCCCCGACCTGTCGGTGACCGAGAACATCTTCATGGGCCGCCAGCCCCTCGGACGCTTCGGCCGCATCGACCGGAAGGCCATGCGGCACGAGGTCGAGCGGCTCTTCACCCGCCTCGGCGTCACCATCGACCCCGACCGCCCCGCGGAGGGGCTCTCGATCGCCGACCAGCAGGTGATCGAGATCGCCAAGGCCGTCTCCCTCGACGCGGCACTGCTCATCATGGACGAGCCCACCGCCGCCCTGTCCGGCGTGGAGGTCGAGCGCCTGTTCGCGATCGCGCGCAGCCTGCGCGACGAGGGGCGCGGCCTCATCTTCATCTCGCACCGCTTCGACGAGGTGTTCGCCCTCTGCGACACCGTCACCGTGATGCGTGACGGCGCGTACATCGCCACCTCCGCCGTGGCCGACACCACGGTCGACGAGCTCGTGCGCCAGATGGTGGGCCGCGAGGTCGCCGAGCTGTTCCCCAAGCAGGAGGCCGCGATCGGCGAACCGCTGCTCGAGGTGGAGGGCCTCACCAGCCCCGGGCTCTTCCACGACATCTCCTTCACCGTGCGCGCGGGCGAGATCGTCGGACTCGCCGGGCTCGTCGGCGCGGGACGCAGCGAGGTCGCCCGGGCCGTGTTCGGCGTGGACGGCTACCGCGAGGGCACGGTCCGCATGACCGGCCGGCGCATCCCGCCGCGGCGCCCCGTCGACGCCATGCGGGCGGGACTCGCGCTCGTCCCCGAGGACCGTCGCAAGCAGGGCCTCGTGATCGAGTCCGGCGTGGGCGGCAACATCACCCTCGCGATCCGCCGGCGTCTGGCCCGGCTCGGCCTGCTGACGACCGCGATGGAGAACCGGGCCGCCCGTGAGTGGGCCTCGCGCCTCGAGGTGAAGACGCACGCGCTCGACACGGTCGCCGCCACCCTCTCCGGCGGCAACCAGCAGAAGGTCGTCCTGGCCAAGTGGCTCGCGACGCAGCCCCGGGTGCTGCTGATCGACGAGCCCACCCGCGGCATCGACGTCGGCACCAAGTCCGAGGTGCACCGGCTGCTCTCCCAGCTCGCCGGCCAGGGCATGGGCATCCTCATGATCTCGTCGGAGCTGCCCGAAGTGCTCGGCATGGCCGACCGGGTGCTGGTGATGCGCGAGGGCCGCATCACCGCCGAGATCCCCCGCTCGGAGGCCACCTCCGAGAACGTCATGTTCGCCGCGACGCACGCATCGGAGCTCTCCTCGTGACCACCGCCATCCCCGTCTCCGCGCTCACCACGCGCATCTCCGGCATCGGCAGGGCGCGCGAGTTCGGCATCCTGCTCGCCCTGGTGCTCGTGATCACCGCCGCGACCCTCAACAACCCGAAGTTCCTGTTCAGCGCCGACGGCTGGCGCGACCTGCTGCTCACGCCCTCGATCCTCGTGCTCGTCGCGGTCGGTCAGGCCATCGTGCTCATCACCCGCAACGTCGACCTCTCCGTCGGCTCGGTCATGGGCCTCACGGCCTACCTCACCGGACGGCTCTTCATCGACGTGCCCGGCATCCCCATCGTGCTCGTCGTGATCGCCGCCGTCGTGCTCGGCGCCCTCCTCGGACTCATCAACGGCGCCCTCGTCGCCTACGCGAAGGTGCCCGCCATGGTCATCACGCTCGGCACGCTCTACGCCTACCGGGGCATCAACGTGCTGTGGACCGGCAGCGACCGCGTCAACGCCTCCGACCTCCCCCGCGACTTCCTGGCGCTGGGCACCGGACAGCTCCTGGGCATCCCGATCCTCGCGGTCGTCGCGGTGATCGTGCTCGCCGCGGCCGCCTGGTACCTGAAGAACACGCGCGGCGGGCGGGAGTTCTACGCGATCGGCTCCGACCCCGCAGCCGCCGAGCTGTACGGCCTGCGCGTCACGCGCCGCGTGCTGACCGCGTTCGTCCTGTCGGGTGCGCTCGCCGGGCTCGCCGGGGTGTTCTACGCGGCACGCTACGGCACCATCAACTCCCAGGCCGGAGCCGGATGGGAGCTCGACGCGGTCGGCGCCGCGGTGATCGGCGGCGTCGCCATCACGGGCGGCATCGGCTCGGTCTGGGGTGCGGCGATCGGAGCCGTGCTGCTGCTCACCATCAACCGTGCCCTGCCGATCCTCGGCATCCCCGACTTCTGGCAGCGCGCCGTCGTCGGCCTGCTCATCATCGGCGCCATCGTGCTCGACCGCGTGCTCGCGGTCCGGCAGAGACGGCGGCTCATCGAGGCGAGGGACCAGTCATGACCACCGCGACCACCACCACCGCGAGCGCCCGCGTCATCCGCGACTACGACAAGCCGCTGTGGCGCCGGCTGCTCCTCACGCGCGAGGCCGCGATCGTCGGGCTGCTGATCGTCGTGGCCGTCGTGGCCGCCACGAGCATCCGCGGCTTCGGTCAGCCGATCACCCTCACCTACCTGCTGCTCGACATCGCCCCGATCCTGCTGATCGCGCTGCCGATGACGCTGATCATGATCACGGGCGAGATCGACCTCTCGGTCGGCAGCATGGTCGGACTGTCCAGCGTGGTCACCGGAGCGCTCGTGCAGGGCGGCCTCCCGTTCGAGATCGCCGCGCTCGCCGCGCTCGCGGTCGGCATCGTCGGCGGCGCGTTCAACGGCTTCCTGGTGACCGTCGTCGGGCTCCCCTCGCTCGCGGTCACGATCGGCACGCTCGCGCTCTACCGCGGCCTCGCGGTGGGCCTGCTCGGCACGGCCGCCGTCACCGACTTCCCGGAGATCTGGAGCGACCTCGCGAAAGCCAAGATCGCCGGCACGCCCATCCCCGTCATCACCATCCCGTTCCTGGTGCTGGTGGCCGTGTTCGCGGTCCTGCTGCACTTCACCCCGTTCGGTCGCGGCGTGTACGCGGTGGGACTGTCGAAGGACGCCGCGCACTTCTCCGGCGTGCACGTCGAGCGCACCAAGCTCGTGCTCTTCGTGCTCTCCGGCGCGGTCGCCGCCTTCGCCGGCATCTTCTACACGCTCCGCTACGGCAGCGCCCGCGGCGACAACGCCACCGGCCTCGAGCTCCAGGTGATCGCCGCCGTCGTCCTCGGCGGGGTGTCCGTCTTCGGCGGTCGCGGCAAGATCTACGGCGTCATCGCCGCCGCCTTCCTCATCGGGGCGCTCGCGAGCGCGCTCCGCCTGGTGAACGTCACCTCCGACGTCATCAACATCATCACCGGCACGCTCCTCGTGATCTCGGTGGTGGCCGCAAGCGTCCTGGCCTGGCTGCAGAAAGCACGCCGCCGACCGGGCAGAACCCCCGCCGGTGCCGGCACCACAGCGCCAGGGGCACCGATGGACGCCGCGACCGCGGCATCCCCCGACGAAAGGAACGAACAATGACGTTTGCACGCAAGCGCGTGACCGCCTTCGCCGCCCTCGCGGTGGCCGCGGCGGTCGCCCTCACCGGCTGCGCCGGATCCGGCGACGGCGGCAGCGGCAGCGGCGGAGAAGGCGGCGGCGACGCCTCGATCACCTTCCTGCCCAAGAACCTCGGCAACCCGTACTTCGACACGTCCAGCGAGGGTGGCAAGAAGGCCGTCGAGGAGTTCGGCGGCACGTTCTCCGAGGTGGGACCGGCCGAGGCCACGCCCGACGCCCAGGTCAGCTACATCAACACCGCCACGCAGCAGGGCGTCGGCGCGCTCGTCGTCTCGGCGAACGACCCCAAGGCCATCTGCGACGCCCTGAACGAGGCCCGCGACGCGGGTGTCAAGGTCGTCACGTTCGACTCCGACACCAACACCGAGTGCCGCGACCTGTTCATCAACCAGGCCGACTCCGAGGGCATCGCGAAGGTGCAGATCGACCAGATCGCCGAGCAGATCGGCGGCGCGGGCGAGATCGCGATCCTCTCCGCCTCGGCCAACGCGACCAACCAAAACGCGTGGATCGACCTGATGAAGGAGTACGTCGCGAGCGACTACCCCGACATCACGATCGTCGAGACCGTGTACGGCGACGACGACGACCAGACGTCCTTCGACAAGACCGCGGCACTGCTGCAGAGCCACCCCGACCTGAAGGGCATCGTGTCGCCCACCACGGTCGGCATCGCGGCCGCCGCGCGCTACCTCTCCACGTCCGACTACAAGGGCACCGTGGCCCTCACCGGGCTCGGCACCCCGAACCAGATGCGCGAGTACGTGGAGGACGGCACCGTCACGTCGTTCGCGCTGTGGAACCCGGAAGACCTCGGCTACCTCGCCGCGTTCGCCGCCCACGCCCTCATCGCCGGAGACATCACCGGCAAGGAAGGCGACACGTTCGACGCGGGCGACCTCGGCGAGTACACGGTCGGCGCCGACGGCGTCGTGCTGCTGGGCGACCCGTTCGTGTTCGACGCCGACAACATCGGCGACTTCGACTTCTGAGTCGCCCGTCCGGCCGGTGCCGCGTGGCACCGGCCGGACACCGAAAGGACCCTCATGACCCGCGTGGCCTTCCAGCTCCAGGTGCGCCCCGAGCTGCTCGACGAGTACGTGGCCAGGCACTCCCCCGTGCGGCCGGAGATGCTGGCGGAGATCGCCGCCGCCGGACGACGCGACTACAGCCTCTTCCTCGGCGCCGGCGGCACGCTCTTCGGCTACTACGAGACCGACGACGACCGGGCGGCCCAGGCGTACCTCGCCGCGTCGCCCGTCGCCGCGCGGTGGGAGGCCGAGATGAGCCGCTTCTTCGTGGGCCTCGACGGCCGCCCCGATCAGGCCGCCACCTCCCTCACCGAGGTGTTCCACCTCGAAGACCAGCTCGCCGCGGCGAGCGCCACCGACTCCTCCGCCACCACCGACACCGAAGGCCGTGCATCGTGAGCATCCTCACCCCCGACATCCTCGCCGCGCTCGAGAAGCAGAGCATCGAGCTGCCCAGCTGGGCCTTCGGCAACTCCGGCACCCGGTTCAAGGTGTTCGGCACGCCGGGCACCCCGCGCGACCCCTACGAGAAGATCGCCGACGCCGCCCAGGTGCACGCGCACACCGCCCTCGCGCCGACCGTGGCGCTGCACATCCCGTGGGACCTGGTCGACTCCTTCGACGACCTGCGCCGTCACGCCGAAGACCACGGCGTGACGCTCGGCACCGTCAACTCCAACACCTTCCAGGACGACGACTACAAGTTCGGCGCGCTCACGCACGAGGACGCCGCGATCCGCCGCAAGGCCATCGACCACCACCTCGCGTGCATCGACGTCATGGACGCCACGGGCAGCCGCGACCTGAAGATCTGGCTCGCCGAGGGTTCCAACTACCCCGGGCAGGCCGATCTGCGCGGTCGTCAGGACCGCCTGCACGACTCGCTGCAGCAGATCTACGCGCGCCTCGGCGACGACCAGCGGCTCGTGCTCGAGTACAAGTTCTTCGAGCCCGCGTTCTACCACACCGATGTGCCGGACTGGGGAACGTCGTACGCCCAGGTGAGCGCGCTCGGTGACAAGGCCCTCGTGTGCCTCGACACCGGTCACCACGCGCCGGGCACGAACATCGAGTTCATCGTGATGCAGCTGCTGCGGCTCGGCAAGCTCGGCTCGTTCGACTTCAACTCCCGCTTCTACGCCGACGACGACCTCATCGTCGGCGCGGCCGACCCGTTCCAGCTGTTCCGCATCCTGTTCGAGGTGATCCGCGGTGGCGGCCTGAACAATCCCGACGTCGCCTTCATGCTGGACCAGTGTCACAACGTCGAGGACAAGATCCCCGGGCAGATCCGTTCCGTGCTGAACGTGCAGGAGATGACCGCGCGTGCCCTGCTGGTGGACCGCGAGGCGCTGTCTGCCGCGCAGCGCTCGGGCGATGTGCTGACGGCGAACGCCGTGTTCATGGACGCGTTCTCGACCGACGTGCGCCCGGCGCTCGCGGAGTGGCGCGAGTCGCGCGGCCTGCCGGCCGACCCGATGGCCGCCTACGCGGCGTCCGGGTACCAGCAGCGCATCGCGGAGGAGCGCGTGGGCGGCGTGCAGGCCGGCTGGGGAGCCTGACCCACCGGCGCGAACCGTCGCTCGTCTGCCATGCTCGACGCATGTCCTCCCCCGACGAGAAGCCCTCCCGCCGCGGCGCGATCATCGGTCTGCTGTTCTTCGTGATCGGCACCCCGCTCGCGGTCTGGCTGCTGTACACGGTGCTGCCGTGAGCGCGGACCTCCACATCGCCGACCGGGTGCTGGACGGACCGCACGGCGCGCTGCGCGTGCGCCTCTACACCCCGGCGTCGCCGACCGGCGCGGGTCTCGTCTGGGCGCACGGCGGAGGCTTCGCGGGCGGCGACCTCGACATGCCGGAGGCGGATGCGGTGGCGCGGGCCTTCGCGGCGCACGGCATCGTCGTCGTGAGCGTGGACTACCGCCTGGCGCCGATGACCCCGGACTGGACGAGCCGCCTGGGCTCGCCGGAGCGCGGCGGCATCCACTACCCGGTGCCGCACGACGAGATGGTCGCCGCGTTCCGCTGGGCCGTGTCCTCCCCGATCGCCGCGCGGGGATGGGCGATCGGCGGCGCGAGTGCGGGCGGCAACCTCGCCGCCGGCGCCGCCCTGCGACTGACCCACGACGGCGGACCGGTCCCGGGCCTCGCGGTCCTGGCCTATCCGACGCTCCAGGCCGTTCAGGACGCCCCCACCCGCGAGCTGCGCGCCCTGCTGGACGCGCAGCCGGACGCCGACGTCTTCACCGCCGCGTTCGTGCGCGGCATGTACGAGAACTATCTGGGCGGACCGCTGGACCGCGCCGACGTCTACGCGATCCCGGGGACCGCCGCGCCCGCGCAGCTCGCGGGCTTCCCCCCGACGATCATGGTCAACGACGAGACGGACGAGCTGCGCATGTCGGGAGAGGCCTTCGCGCGCGCCCTCTCGGCCGCCGGCGTCGACGTCGACGTGTCGACCGAGCCGGGCACCACCCACGGGCACCTCAACCGCCCGGACGCCCCGGCGTTCGCGGCCACCGTCGAGCGCTTCGCCGAGCGCCTGCGACAGCTTCCCTGAGGTGCCGGGCGCCGTGGCCGCCTCAGCGACTGGTGTAGCCGCCGTCGATGGGGAGCGAGACGCCCGAGATCATCGCGGCGCCGTCGCCCAGCAGGAAGACGATGGGCGCGGCGATGTCGTCTTCGGTGGCCCACCGGTGCAGAGGCATCGCGTCGAGGAAGGGACCCTCGATCTCGGGGCGTCCCCAGTACCAGGCCGACATCGGCGTCATCACCACGGTCGGGTTGACGCTGTTGACCCGGATGCCGTGGCCGCCCAGCTCGAGCGCCGAGACGCGCGTGATGTTGTCGAGCGCCGCCTTGGACGAGCCGTAGGAGATGTGCCCGGCGAGGGCGACGAGGCTCGCCTGGCTCGACACGTTCACGATCGCGCCGCCCTTGCCCCCGCGGATCATCTCGCGCGAGGCGTACTTGGTCACCAGCAGGGCCCCGCGCGCGTTGATGCTCATGACCCGGTCGAACACCGAGATGTCGGTGTCCATGGGGGTGGCGATCTCGCCGCCCCAGCCGCCGCAGTTGACGACGCCGTAGAGGTCGCGGCCCTCGATCGCCGCGCGGATCTCGCCCTCGTCCTCGAGGTCGAAGGCGAGCGGCGTGGCGCCGGTCTCGCGTGCGATGTCGGCGACGCTCTCCGCGGTGCGGCCCGCGGCGAGCACGTCGGCGCCGGCCGCGACGAGGTGGCGGACGGTCGCGCCGCCAATGCCGCCGCCGGCGCCGGTGACGAGGATGGTGCGGCCCTGGAATTCGGTCATGCGCGTCTCTCTCCATCGAGGGGTGTTGTCCGGTGCCCCGGGTCGCTTGACACCGGTGACATGGCCAGCGTAGCGTGCTCCGCAGTCGCCCACATCGTCCCTCGCCCTCCGATGCCCCGCGTCGACCACAGGAAGACCACGAAGCCGTGATCCAGACCCCGCCGCCCGCGCCCGACTCCGACGTCGCGCTCTCCGATCTCGTGGAACGGGCGCGGCGTCTCATCGCCGACGGCCGCCGCCGCATCCTCGGGATCGCCGGCACCCCCGGCGCCGGGAAGTCGACGGTGAGCGCCGCCCTCCTCGACGCGCTCGGGCCGCAGGCGGTGGTCGTGGGCATGGACGGCTTCCACCTCGCGAACGCCGAGCTCGTGCGCCTCCATCGCCGCGACCGCAAGGGCGCCCCCGACACCTTCGACGTCGACGGCTACCTCGCCCTGCTGCGGCGGCTCCGGGCCCCGGCCGACGGCGTCGTGTACGCCCCCGCGTTCGACCGCGGGCTGGAGGAGCCGATCGCCTCCGCGATCCCGGTCCCCGCCGACGTGCCGCTGATCATCACCGAGGGCAACTACCTCCTGCACACCGGACACGGATGGGAGCGCGTGCGCGAGCTGCTCGACGAGAGCTGGTTCCTCGACGTCGAGCCGGACACGCGCCGGCGGCGGCTGGTGGCACGACGCCGCAGCCACGGCCATCCCCTCGACGAGGCGACCGCGTGGGTGCGCGACGTGGACGAGGCGAACGCCGCCGTGGTCGAG
>NZ_SSDO01000248.1:0-3739 GCF_004794395.1 Microbacterium sp. K41
CCGACGCCGGCACCTCGACGGCCCCGATCTCCGCGCTGCCCGGGCGCCTCGTCGACACCGTGGGGGCGGGCGATGCGACGCTCGCCGCCGTCGCGGCCGGTCTGGTCGCCGCTGCTCCGCAGGCCGCAGGGGAGTGGGACGCCCTGCTGCGACGGGCCATGGACATCGCGGCCGCGACGTGCAGGGCCGAGGGCGGTCTGCTGCGCACGCCCGAGTCGCTCGCCGAGTCCGACCGCGGGGTGCACGGCAGCTGACGCCTCGATTTCTCGACCCCGCATCGTGCGGGTATGATGGATCTTCGTGCCCCCGGTTGGCTGTTGAAGTCGGACGGGTGCGCTCTGGCGAGTTACCCAAGTGGCCAAAGGGATCTGACTGTAAATCAGCCGTCTTCGACTTCGGGGGTTCGAATCCCTCACTCGCCACCACGGAAGCCCCCGCTCGTCGGGGGCTTCTTCCGTTTCGGCGCGCGTCTCACGAACCCGTGACACCGAGGCCCTCCGTCCGCCACACTGAGTGCCATGGGATCAGCGTTGACCACCATCGGACTGCCCGTCGCGCTCGGCATCATCATGCTGGGTCTGGGCCTCAGCCTCACCCTCGGCGACTTCGCCCGGGTGCTCAAGCAGCCGAGGGCGGTGATCGTCGCGCTGCTGTGTCAGCTGGTGCTCCTGCCGGCCGTCTGCTTCGGGCTCGTGCTGCTGTTCCAGCTGCCGCCGGTGCTGGCGGTGGGCATGATGATGCTCGCCGCGTCGCCGGGCGGCACCACGGCGAACCTGTACAGCCACCTGTTCCGCGGCGACATCGCCCTCAACATCTCGCTCACGGCGGTGAACTCGGTGATCGCCGTGATCACCCTGCCGATCATCACGAACCTCGCGATCGCCTACTTCCGCCCGTTCGATGACACGCTGGGGCTGCAGTGGTCGAAGGCCCTCGAGGTGTTCGCGATCGTGCTGCTGCCCGTCGCGCTCGGCATGCTGATCCGGCGGTTCTGGCCACGGTTCGCCGCGAGCATGGACAAGCCGGTGCGCATCGCCTCGGTCGTCATCCTGATCGTCGTGATCGCGGGCGCCGTGGCCTCGAACTGGACGCTCCTGGTCGACAACGTGGCGCGTCTGGCCCTCATCACCGTGCTGTTCTGCCTGGTCAGCCTCGCAGTCGGATTCCTCATCCCGCGGATGCTGCGGGTGGGCAAGCGTCAGGCGATCGCGACGTCGTTCGAGATCGGCATCCACAACGCGACCCTGGCGATCGTGATCGCGCAGTCCGTGCTCGGTTCGGTGGAGCTGAGCCTCCCCGCGGCCGTCTACGGGGTGCTGATGTTCTTCATCGCGTTCGGCTTCGGGTTCCTCATCCGCGAGCGCAGCGGTGCCTCCGCGGCACGGACCGCGCCCGCCGTCGAGGGCGTTTCCTAGACTGGAGTGATGCGAGCCCTCACCGAAGCCGACGTCCGGGCCTCGTTCGTGAACGCGGACGCGGACGAGCTGCGCGTCATGGAGATGCCGCACGACTTCCTCCTGGTCGACTGGGACTACCTCGACTTCTTCGCCTGGCGCGACCCGAGCGCCGGCAAGCGCGGCTACGTCCTGATCCAGCACGAGGGACGCGTGGTCGGTGTCGTGCTGCGGGCGTCGGAGCCCGGTCGCGGGCGCTCCGGCATGTGCAACATCTGCCACACGATGCAGCCGGGCAACCAGGTCGCGCTGTTCTCCGCGCGACGGGCGGGCGAGGCCGGCGCTCGCGGCGACTCCTTCGGCACGTACATCTGCGCGGACCTCTCCTGTCACGAGAACGTGCGACTCGCGCATCCGCTCGCGCCGAACGAGATCCGTGCGGCGGGTCAGGCCGACTTCCGCCTCGACGGCACGCGCCGCCGGATGGAGGGGTTCGTCTCCCGCGTGTGGGAGCAGGGCTGAGTCCGGCTAGCCTGGATCCACACGTCCTGTGCTCGAGGGAGACGCCATGAGTGAAGCCATCCTGTTCGCGGTCGACGAGGGGATGGCGCGGCTGACGCTGAACCGTCCGGCTCGCCTCAACGCCTTCAACGCCGATCTGGCCCACGCCTGGCGTGACGCCACGGCCGAGGCCACCTCGCGGAGCGACGTGAAGGCGATCCTCCTGGACGCGGCGGGTCCGGCGTTCTGCGCGGGCGGCGACGTGATCGACATGGCGACCACGATGGGCGCCTCCGGTGCCGAGATCACGGCGCTCGCCGAGGTGATCAACGCGGGCATCCGCTCGCTGACCGAGTCGAGCATCCCGGTGGTCGCCGCCGCCCACGGCACGACGGCCGGTGGCGGGCTCGGCATCCTGCTCGCGACCGATTACGCCGTGGTCGGGGCACGATCGAAGCTCGGGAGCCTGTACGCCAACATCGGTCTCACGCCCGACCTGTCGGTGTCGGCGCAGCTGGCCCGTGCGATCGGTCAGCGCAGAGCGCTGCAGCTCGTGCTGCAGGATCGGCTGCTGACGGCGGCCGAGGCGCTGGAGTGGGGACTGGTGGCCGAGGTCGTGGAGGGCGAGGACGCGGCTGCGGAGGCGGAGGCCGTGCGCTCGCGCGCCGAGGAGGTCGCCCGTTTCTGGCTGGCCGGGGCCGCGGATGCCTATGGCCAGGCCAAGCGGCTGGTGCGGTCGCAGCCCGAGCGCACTTTCGTCGAGCAGCTGTCGGAGGAGGCGCGCTCGATCGGTGCCGCGCTCGAGACTCCCGACGCGCAGGCGCGGGTCGCCGCGTTCGCTGCGGCATCGGCGCGCAAGACGGCCTGACTCTTCCTCCCCAGCCACCGGTTTTCGTCGCGTCCGTCCGCACGGCGCGAAGATCCCCGAACCGGGACCGGCGCGCGTGGGAGGATGTGGACATCGATCGCCACTCGACGAGAGGACCCCCATGTCCCATCCGGACATCAGCACGCCGCCGCAGGCTGAGAAGAAGAACATGTCGCTGCTCATCCGCGGCTCGATCTGGGTGGCGATCGGCGCGCTGATCGCGGCCGCGCTCGTGTGCGTGGTGTGGGTGCTGATCGGCGACCAGAACGGCCTGATCGGTCGCGCCTTCCTCACGATCCTGCTCCTGGCCGCGTTCGCCGGCATCGCGATCCTGGAGGCCGGGCTCGCCCCCAACCGCCCGGACTGGCTCCAGCTCGCGAGCATGGTCAGCTGGGTCGTGGCGCTCCTGGTGGGGCTCGTGAAGATCTGGCTCCCGGAAGACGGCATCTACTTCGGGGCGGAGCGCTTCTTCCAACTCCTGCTCGTGATCGGAGTGCTCCAGCTCGCCCTGCTGCACGTGCGTCTGTTCACGAAGGCGGCGCAGCGCCACGTCACCACCTTCACGCGCGTCATCTTCATCGTGACGGTCGTGTTCCTCGGTGCGCTCGTGGCGATGCTCGTGTTCTTCCTCGCGTTCCCGAACACGTTCGACTACAGCGAGCTGTACTGGCGCATCGTGGTCGCCCTCACGATCCTGGTCGCGGTGGGCACCACGCTCATCCCCCTGCTGAACGCGCTGTTCGCGCCGAGGAAGGCCGCCACGCCGACGCCGCAGAACCCGGCTCCCGCGTGGCCCACGTTCGCCGACGGCCGCACCCCGCTCCCCGCACTGCCCGACGGCTCGCCCGACTGGAACGCGTACTACACCGGCTACCCGACGGCTCCGCAGCAGGCTCTCCCGCAGCCGCAGACCACGGCGTTCCCCGTGGTTCCCGAGGCCGCGGTCGCGCAGCCCGCGCCTCCGGCTGCGCCCTCC
>NZ_SSDO01000249.1:0-8216 GCF_004794395.1 Microbacterium sp. K41
CGGACCGGAGGCCGCCGCCCGCGACGCGAGGTACCGCGTGCTGCGCGACGCGGCGAACGACCTCCGGGCCGCGGCGGTGCTGCTCGGCCACACGCTCGACGATCAGGCGGAGACGGTGCTGCTCGGGCTCGCCCGGGGTTCCGGCGCCGCGAGCCTGCAGGGCATGGCCGTCGAGCGTGCCGACGACGACGGTGTGCGGTGGCTTCGGCCGCTGCTCGGCGTGCGCCGTGCGACCACCCGGGCGTTCTGCGCGGCGGCCGGGCTCGACGCCTGGGACGACCCGCATAACAGCGACGACCGGTACAGCCGTGTCCGCGTGCGCGACCGCGTGCTGCCGGTGCTGGAGGCCGAGCTCGGCCCCGGGATCGCGGAGGCCCTGGCCCGCACGGCCGAGCAGCTGCGCGAGGACGCGGAGGCGTTCGACGAGATGATCCACGAGACCATCGAGGACATCGTCGAGCACGCCGAGGCCGGCATCTCCGTGAGCGTCGCCGCCCTCGCCGCCAACCCCGCCGCGCTGCGCAACCGCATCATCCGCCTCGTGGTGGACAGCGAGTTCGGCGTGAGCCTGACCCGCACCCAGACGGTCGAGGTCGCCCGCCTTGTCACCGACTGGAGCGGACAGGGCCCCATCGACCTGCCCGGCTGCTCGGCGCGGCGCCAGGGTGGACGCCTCGTGTTCACCGCCGCCGGGCGCTGAGTCGCCGGGCGCGGCAGGTCGGGCGAGCGTTACTTCTTGCCGCCGAACAGTCCGCCCAGGATGCCGCCCAGGTCGATCCCGCCACCCGAGCCGCTGCCGCCGCCGAGCAGGCCGCCCAGCACGTCGCCCAGGCCGCCGCCCGAGCCCGAGCCGCTCTGACCGCCGCCGCCGAGGATGCCGCCGATCACATCGCCGATCCCTCCGGAGCCCTCGGCCGTCGGCTCCGTCTTCGCCGTCTTGTCCTTCGTCGCGTTCGCGATCAGCCCCATCACGATGGGGGCGAGGATCGGCAGGAGCTTGCCGAAGTCGATGCCCGGGGTCGCCTTCGACTCGGTGAGCTGCGTGGTGACCTCCTTCTCCTTCGACCCGAGGATGTGCGCGACGATCTTGCCGCCGTCGGCCTGGTCGATGTCGTCGACCGAGGCGGCGCCCGTCGCGCCCTCGTGCTTCTTGAGCGCCTTCTGGATCGCGTCGGAGCCCTCGGGGGTCTCCGCGTTCTTCGCCAGCCCGCCGAGCAGCACCGCGCCGCCCTGCTCGACCGCGGTCTTCGCCTCGTCGTGCGAGACGCCGAGCTTCTTCGCGATGTCGTCGATCGGAACCTGGCTGAGGATGTCGTCGAGGGCCATGGGGATCCTTCCGTCGGGGGCGTCCGCCCGTGTCCCGCTCACAGTAGTGCGCTCGTGCGCGGATGGGGAGATGTCCCCATCGACCGCGACCGGGGCCTGCTCCTATCGTGAAGGCACGGGGGGAAGGAGCATCGATGACGGACCTCGATGTGCAGGGCGAGACGCTGGAGGCGGCCCGAGCGCGACTGACCGCGGCGGGTGCGCCGGTCATCACCTCGTGCCTGTCCTTCGCCGGTACCGGTTCGCCGACGGTGGAGGCGGCGCTCGGCGAGATCGAGTCGCTCGTGTCACAGGCCCTCTCGGCCCTCGCGCAGACCGCGACCAACTCGGCCTCCGACGCGGCTGCGGCGGCGAGCACCTTCACCGCGTCGGACGACACGCTCGCGCAGGCGGCACGATGAGCCTGCCCGGACTGATCGACGACCCCGCCCGCGGCGACGTGGGTGCGGTGAACGGTGCGGCCACCGCCTTCACCACCCGCGCGACCTCCGCCCGCGCGCGCAAGGGCGACGCCGACACCGCGCTTGCGAGTCTGACGTCGATGACCGCCTCCGCGTCCGACGCCCTCGGTGCACGCGTCCTGCTCCTCGCGCAGCGGTTCGGGGAGGCCGCGGAGGGCCTCGACGGCATCTCCGCCGCGATCACGACGTACGCCACCGACCTCGAGGCGCTGAAGGGCGAGGCCGCCCGCCGGCTCAGGACCGCGCAGAACGCCTACGACCACATCTTCGTCCGCCGCGCCGAGGCGCTCAACGCCGCCAGCGAGTTCGTCACCGGGTGGGCGCTGCCCTGGGACGCGGTGCTGCCGTCGTGGATGTACCTGGACGACCCGGGCTACCTGCACCGCTGGCAGGCGGCGATCGACGCGTACCACGCCGCCCGTTCCTCCTACAACGCGCTGGCCGACGAGCGCGCGACGATCGATCAGCGCGCCGCGACCGCGCTCGCCGCGGTGCCCCTGGTCGTCGCGGTGACCCAGGGCGGGAAGGTCGGCCCCGGCGGCTTCTCGGCCGCCGGGCTCATCTGGGCCGGCGACGTCAACGGCATCACGGCGGAGTCGCTCGCCGGGCTGGGCGACCCCGGCATCATCCGCGAGACGTGGAACGCGATGGACGAGGAGACCCGCACGGCGCTCCTGGCGGCATCCTCCCTCCTGCTCGGCAACCTCAACGGCATCCCGATCCGCGACCGCGTCACCGCGAACCACAAGAACATCCGCGACGAGATCGCGCGACGCGAGGCTGAGATCGCCCGGCTGCAGGCGCTCGTGGACAGCCTCAAGACGGGCGACCGCGCGGACGCGTGGGAGGCGAAGGGCTACCTCGACGAGATCGCGAAGCTGCGCGAGCCGATCGACTACTGGCAGAGCCTGCTCGACCAGGACTACACGTGGTGGGACGAGAGCGAACGCAAGCACACCGACAAGGGCGCCGGTGCGCGCGTCGTCGTGTTCGACCCCGGTGCCGACGCGGTGGGCACCTACCACGGCCCCATCGACCCGACGACCGGCGACATCCCCGCCTGGATCCGCAACGTCGCCGTGTCGGTGCCGGGCACCACGACCACGATGACCAGCTTCGGCGACGGCACCGGCGCGCAGCTGTACCGCTCGGCCGGACCCGACACGGCCGTGTTCCAGTGGGCCGGCGGCACGTTCCCGCAGCTGGAGCTCCCCGGTCCGACCGATGCCTCCTACTCGCGCGACCTCGCCCCGAAGCTCGTGGACTTCGTCGCCGGGATCGACAAGCCGAGCGGTTCGACCCTGACCGTGCTGGGGCACAGCTACGGCGGCGCGACCGTGGGCCTCGCGGAGAAGGCAGGGCTCGTCGCCGACCGCATCCTCTACGTCTCGGCGGCCGGCATGGGGGCGGGAGTGAGCGGCGTCGAGGACTTCCCGCACACCTCGGGCGTGCCGCACTACTCGATGATGGCGCGCGGCGATCTCGTCGTCGGGCTCATCCAGGGCAACGGCGCCGGCCAGATGCACGGGCAGTCGCCGCTCACGGCCGACGGCGTGACGCGCCTGGAGACCGGGTGGATCCAGGACGAGCGCGGCGGCCGCGTCGTCGACCTGGAGGACTACAACGTCGAGGGGAACGGCACACCGCGCGGCATCGACAGCCACAGCTCGGTGTACGACCCGCGCTCCGTGGCGTTCGACAACATCATCGCCGTGATCACCGGCGGCGACGCGATGCTGTTCGCACCGGACGACGTCTACAACCCGCGGCCGATCGTGGTGCCGGGTGGCGCCCCGATCGTCCAGGCCCCGGTGCGCACCGACGGCATCGACAAGCCGGACTTCGTGCCGGAGTACGCGAGGATCGAGGGATGACCAGGACCGCACGTGCCATCGCGCTGATGGCCGGCGTCCTCGTAGCCCTGACGCTGGGAGGATGCACCATGACCACCGACGAGAGCCGACTCGACGAATACCGGACAGAGGCCGAGGCGCTGGCCGACGAGATGGTCGGCATGATCCCGGCGGAGCTGGCCCCGACGACCGCTCCCGACGTCGAGTCGAGCGGACGCATGGTGCAGAACCCGGTCTCCGCCGACCCGTCGCCCGACGACCAGGTGTGGTGGCAGGTGGACGTCTACGTCGAGCCGGTGCAGCGCGCCGCAGCCTCCGAGGACGCGGCGAAGGCGATCGCGGCGGGTCTGCTCGACGACGGGTGGGAGCACACCGATGCGCGCGAGACCGGAGAGGGCCGGCGGACCGCGGACGCCTACGCGAAGGACGACTGGTATGTCGAGGTGACCTGGGTGCGCACGGAGGAGGGCAAGTTCGAGACCGTCGAGCTCTCGGTCCTCAGCCCCCGCACGACCCGCGGCGACCACGACGAGATCCGCTCCTGACGCCGATGCCGCCCGCCGGGGTCGGAGCATCCGGCGACGTCGCCTAAAATCGATCCATGCGCGCCGCGGAGATCCAGGACGACCTTGCACAGATCCTCGTCACCGAGGAGGAGATCACCGCGAAGCTGGAAGAGCTCGCCGCGCGCGTCGCGGCCGACTACCAGGGCAAGGACCTCCTGCTGGTGGGCGTGCTCAAGGGGGCGGTCATGGTCATGGCCGACTTCGCGCGGGCTCTGCCGTTCCACGCCCCGATGGACTGGATGGCGGTGTCGAGCTACGGCGCGAGCACCAAGTCCAGCGGCGTCGTGCAGATCCGCAAGGATCTCGACACCGACCTGCACGGCAAGCACGTGCTCATCGTGGAGGACATCATCGACTCCGGCCTCACCCTGAGCTGGCTGCTGGAGAACTTCGAGTCGCGCGGTGCCGAGTCGATCGAGGTGCTGGCGCTGCTGCGCAAGCCCGAGGCCGCGAAGGTCGAGATCGACTGCAAGTACGTCGGCTTCGACATCCCGGTCGAGTTCGTGGTGGGCTACGGCCTCGACTACGCCGAGCGCTACCGCAACCTCCGCGACGTCGCGGTCCTCGCGCCGCACGTCTACAGCTGAGCCTCCGCACACCTCCGCGCACGCCGCGGAACCGTTGCGCCGTGGGTGAACGCACAGCGGCCCCCTAGCGGGGAGGCGATACGCTGATCCGACCATGGATGTGAAGAAGCTCACCCGCAACCCGCTGATCTACGTCGCACTGATCGGCGTGCTGCTCTTCGGCGGATTCCTGCTGATCTCGAACCTGGGTGCGCCGAAGCAGATCACGACGCAGCAGGGCCTCGAGCTCCTCTCGGGCAAGACCGTCACCGAGGTCGTCACGACCGACGGCGACCAGCGCGTCGACATGACCCTGTCGAAGCCGTTCGAGGGTTCCGAGAACGTGCAGTTCTACTACGTCGAGGCGCGGGCGGACGAGGTCGTCTCCGCGATCGACGCGGCCGCCCCGAAGGACGGCTTCAACGACGCGGTGCCGCGCGCGACCTGGTTCGACGGCTTCCTCTCGCTCCTCCTCCCGCTCGTGCTCCTCGGCCTGCTGTTCTGGTGGCTGCTGTCGTCGATGCAGGGCGGTGGCGGCAAGGTCATGCAGTTCGGTAAGTCCAAGGCCAAGCTCGTCAACAAGGAGACGCCCACCGTCACGTTCGCCGACGTCGCCGGTGCCGACGAGGCGATCGAGGAGCTCCACGAGATCAAGGAGTTCCTGCAGGACCCGGCGAAGTTCCAGGCGATCGGCGCCCGCATCCCGAAGGGCGTGCTGCTGTACGGCCCTCCCGGAACCGGCAAGACGCTCCTCGCCCGTGCCGTCGCCGGGGAGGCCGGTGCCCCCTTCTACTCGATCTCCGGCTCGGACTTCGTCGAGATGTTCGTCGGCGTCGGCGCCTCGCGCGTGCGCGACCTGTTCAGCCAGGCGAAGGAGAACGCCCCCGCGATCATCTTCATCGACGAGATCGACGCCGTCGGCCGCCACCGCGGCGCCGGCATGGGCGGCGGCAACGACGAGCGCGAGCAGACGCTGAACCAGATGCTCGTCGAGATGGACGGCTTCGACCCGAACGCGAACGTCATCGTGATCGCGGCCACCAACCGCCCCGACATCCTCGACCCCGCGCTGCTGCGCCCCGGTCGCTTCGACCGCCAGATCGGCGTGGACGCGCCCGACCTCAAGGGCCGGCAGAAGATCCTCGAGGTGCACAGCAAGGGCAAGCCGCTGTCGAAGAGCGTCGACCTCGAGGTCGTCGCCCGCAAGACCCCGGGGTTCACCGGCGCCGATCTCGCGAACGTGCTCAACGAGGCCGCTCTGCTCACCGCGCGGTCGAACGCGCAGCTGATCGACAACCGCGCCCTCGACGAGGCCATCGACCGCGTGATCGCCGGCCCGCAGCGCCGCACCCGCGTGATGAAGGACAAGGAGAAGCTCATCACGGCGTACCACGAGGGTGGTCACGCGCTCGCCGCCGCCGCGATGAACTACACCGACCCGGTGACCAAGATCACGATCCTCCCGCGCGGCAAGGCCCTCGGCTACACGATGGTGCTGCCGATCGACGACAAGTACTCCGTCACCCGCAACGAGCTGCAGGATCAGCTGACCTACGCGATGGGCGGCCGCGTCGCGGAGGAGATCGTCTTCCACGACCCGACCACCGGGGCATCGAACGACATCGAGAAGGCGACCTCGATCGCCCGCAAGATGGTCATCGAGTACGGCATGACCACGCAGGTCGGCCCGGTCAAGCTCGGCACCGAAGGCGGCGACATGTTCGTGGCCAGGGACATGGGCCGCGGTCGCGAGTACTCCGAGAAGGTGGCGGAGCGGGTCGACGCCGAGGTGCGCGCCCTCATCGAGCAGGCGCACAACGAGGCGTACGCGGTGATCAGCGAGAACCGCGACATCCTCGACCGTCTCGCGCTGGCGCTGCTCGAGGAGGAGACCCTCGACCACAACCGCATCGCCGAGATCTTCACCGAGGTCAAGAAGCTGCCCGAGCGCCCGCTGTGGCTGTCGAGCGAAGACCGTCCGGTGTCGGAGCGCCCGCCGATCGAGGTCCCGAAGAAGGACGTGTCGCTCGCGGCCTCCGTCGAGGCGCCGTCCGCTGCCCCGCGTGCGCAGCAGGGATCGGCAGGAGCAGGCAACCCCCGCCCCGCGACGGCGTGACGTGACGGTCGACAGGGAGCGCGTCGAGCGGCTCACCCGCGAGCTGCTGGAGGCGATCGGCGAGGACCCGGACCGACCGGGCATCAAGCAGACCCCGGCGCGCATGGCGGAGCTCTACGCGGAGTTCTTCTCCGGCGTGGGGGAGGACCCCGGAGCGCCCCTCGCGCACACGATCAGCGTGACGCGCGGTCCTGCCCCCGACACCCTTCCGTCCGGTGCGGTGTTGCTGCGCGACATCCGGTTCCGCTCGGTGTGCGAGCACCACCTGCTGCCGTTCGCCGGGCACGCGCACATCGCCTACCTTCCGGGCGAGCAGGTCGTCGGCCTCGGGGCGCTGGTGCGCGTGGTCGAGATCCTCGCGGCACGGCCGCAGGTGCAGGAGCGGCTCGGTGAGCAGATCGCCGACACGATCGCCGAGCACCTCGACACGCGGGGCGTGCTGGTGGTGCTCGATGCGAGCCACGGCTGCGTCACGATGCGCGGCGGGCGGCAGACCGAGGCGTCGACCCTCACGATCGCTGCGCGCGGGGAGTACACCGACGCCGTCGCCAGGGCCGAGCTCGTGACTCTGATCGGCATGTCCGTCCCGTCCGCCGGCGCGCGCTGATGACCGGCATCTGGGGCATCGTCAACGTCACGCCCGACTCGTTCAGCGACGGCGGCCGCTACTTCGACGTGGAGCGCGCGGTGGAGCACGGTCTGCGATTGCGGGCCGACGGCGCGACCGTGCTCGACGTCGGCGGGGAGTCGACCAGGCCGGGGGCGGAGCGTGTCGGTGCAGACGAGGAGCAGCGTCGCGTGCTCCCCGTGATCGAGCAGCTCGCGGCGGCCGGTGTGCCGGTGAGCGTGGACACGCTGAACGCCGCCACGGCCGCGGCGGCCGTGCGCGCGGGCGCCCGGATCGTGAACGACGTGTCGGGCGGCCTCGCCGATCCGGACATGCGTGCGGCCGTCGCCGAGTCGGGTGCCGACTACGCGATCGGCCACTGGCGCGGTTTCTCGGACGACATGTACGCGAGGGCGGAGTACCGCAGGGTGGCGCGCGACGTCGCGGGCGAGCTGCAGGAGCGGCTGGGGGAGGCCGCCGCCGCCGGCATCGCCCCGTCGCGAGTGATCCTCGACCCCGGGATCGGCTTCGCGAAGGCCGGGGCACAGAACTGGGACGTGCTGCGCGGCCTCGACGAGATCGTCGCGCTCGGCCCGCGCGTGCTCATCGGCACCTCGCGCAAGCGGTTCCTCGCCGAGGTGCTGCAGGGCGCACGGCCCGAAGACGGCGAGGTGACGCAGGCGCGGCGCGATCTGGCGACCGCCGTCACGAGCGCCCTCGC
>NZ_SSDO01000250.1:0-388 GCF_004794395.1 Microbacterium sp. K41
GCACGGAGCGCCCCTGGAACTAGACGTCGTGCAGCTCCCGGCGCAGCGCCCGTCGTTCCGCGTGCTGCGCCTCCGCCGCCGTCCGCCGTGCCTCGGCGAGGGCGGTCGATGCCTCCGCGAGCCGCACGACCACGCCGATCACCGGGCCCAGATCCGCGATCGCCTCGGTGGTCCTGCGCCCGACGGGCACCCCGTCGACCTCCCCGGTCACCTCCAGCACGACACCGGGGTCGCCGTCCACCGCGAAGGCCGTGGTCGTGCCGCGGGGATCCCCCACCACGACGTCCGTGGTGCCGAGGTGCTCGCCGTCACCGCCCGCGTCGTCCGCCGCGACCCGGAGGCGCACCGAACCGAGGCGCAGCGTGGCCCGCAGCGCCGTCGCCAGGGC
>NZ_SSDO01000251.1:0-2864 GCF_004794395.1 Microbacterium sp. K41
GGGCGCAGCGCCCGGTCCCGCGCCCGACCGGCGGCGCTTCCACAGGCCCCACAGCGACGAGCGGTTCTCGCCCGGGGCCCCCAGCGCGGCGGTGACCCGGTCGAGGAAGACCGCGATCAGCACGACGCCCAGACCGGCCTCGACGCCCTTCGGGATGTTGATCGTCGAGATCGCCTCGACCACCATCTTCCCGAGGCCGTCCGCTCCCGCCATACCGGCGATCACGGCCATCGACAGCGCGAGCATGATCACCTGGTTGACGCCGGCCATGATGGTCGGCATCGCCAGGGGCAGCTGGATGCCGCGGAGGATCTGGCCGGGGGTGGCGCCGAACGCATGCCCGGCCTCCACGGTCTCGGAGTCGACGCCGCGGATGCCCAGCTCGGTCAGGCGCACGCCGGGAGGCAGCGCGAAGATCACGGTCGCCACGAGTCCCGGCACCACGCCGATGCCGAAGAACACGATCGCGGGGATCAGGTACACGAACGCGGGCATGGTCTGCATGAAGTCGAGCACCGGCTTCAGGGCCGTCCGAACCGTGGCGTTGCGCGCCGACCAGATGCCCAGCGGCACCGCGATCAGCACGGCCACGATCGCCGCGACGAGCACCAGGGCGAGGGTCTGCATCGCGGGCACCCACAGGTCCATCGCCACGATCAGCAGGAACGACACGGCCGTGCCGATCGCGAGCTTCCACGACCGCACGACCCAGGCGAGCAGGGCGGCGATCACGATGATCACGGCGAAGTGCGGGGTGAGCAGCAGCCGGGTGAGGCCGTCCACGAGGAAGCTCACCACGAACGACACCACGTCGAGCAGACCGTCGAGGTTCGCGGTGATCCAGTCGACACCGGCGGCGACCCAGTCGCCCAGGGGGACGCGGAATCCGTCCATCAGCGCACCTCCTCCGTCTCGGGTGTCGTGGGCAGCGGCTCGGCCGTCCACCCGTCGTCGAGCACCGCGTCGATCTCGGCCTGCGGCATGGGCGTCATCGGCAGCAGGATCTCTTCGGTCGAGCCGGGGCCGGGGCCGAGGGCGGCGAGCAGGGTCACGCGGGGGATCACGCCCGCCAGTCGCCCGTCGGCGTCGGTCACGGCCAGGGGCAGCGGCGACTCCACCGCGGGCACGAACAGGTTCATGAGCACGTCGTCCTCGCGCACGCTCTGCAGCACGGGCTTGATCACGGAGTCGAGTCGCGTCACCCCCTGCCGCACGAGCTTCACCGCATCGCGGTCGGTGACCACACCGAGCAGCTGGCGGTCCTTGCCGACCACGTAGGTGGCCGACATGTAGGCGTCGCGCATCTGGCGCAGGGCCGTGCGCGGGCCGGCGGTCTCGGCGACCACGGGGCGCGGGCGCTCCATGACGTTCGCGGCGGTGAGCACGCGGGCACGGTCCACGTCCTGCACGAACTGCTCGACGTAGTCGTTCGCGGGGTCCATCAGGATGTCCTCCGGCGTGCCGATCTGCACGATGCGCCCGTCGCGCATCACGGCGATCCGGTCGCCGAGGAACATGGCCTCGTTGAGGTCGTGCGTGATGAAGACGATGGTCTTGTGCAGCTTCTGCTGGAGCTCCAGCAGCTGCTCCTGCATCTCGCGGCGGATCAGCGGGTCGAGCGCGCTGAACGCCTCGTCCATCAGCAGGATGTCGCTGTCGGCGGCGAGCGCGCGGGCGATGCCGACGCGCTGCTGCATGCCGCCGGAGAGCTCGGACGGCAGCTTGTCGCCCTGGCCCTCGAGGCCCACGAGCGCGAGGATCTCCTCGGCCTTCGCCTGCCGCTCGGCCGCCGCGACGCCCTTGAGCTCGAGCGGGTAGGCCACGTTCGCGGCCACCGTGCGGTGCGGCAGCAGGGCGAAGTGCTGGAAGACCATCGAGATGCGGTCGCGGCGGATCTCACGCAGACGACCCGCGGGGATGCCCGTGATGGTGTCGCCGCCGACCGTGACGGTGCCGTCGGTGATGTCGTGCAGGCCGTTGAGCATGCGGATGATGGTGGACTTGCCCGATCCGGACAGGCCCATGATGACGAAGATCTCACCGCGGTTCACGGTGAAGCTGGCGTCGATGACGGCGGCGGTGCCCGCGTCGGCGACGGCCGCGCGGCTCTCACCCGCCTTCAGTCGGCGGACGGCGGCGTTCGGATTCCTCCCGAACACCTTGTACAGATGGCGCGCTTCGAGTGCGATGTCGGACACGTTTCCCCTGCGGCTCGGCCTCGGGTGGCTGAGCCTGCTTCGGTCACGTCCGGGTGATCCTCACGAGGCCGTTCGACATCATCGCTGTGGCGGCGCGGGCGGTGGATTTCGGATCCGCCGCAGAGAGGACCGACCGTACGCCCACGCCTCTTCGCAGCACAGCTCATCGAAAGAAGGACGTGGTCGCGGACTGGTCTTCGGGCCGTCAGGCCCACAGACCAACGTAACGAAATGGCCGGTCAGGGACAAATCCTGGGCGGGGAACGTGCCCGGGTTTCCGGTGCTGACCGGGGGATAGTACGAGCGTCTAGCAATCTCGGCGACGGGGGTTCACGGGCGTCGCACACTGCGCGTCACGGTGAACTTCGGGGTGCGTCGGAGCTGCTCCGTCTGCCCGATCAGTCGCGTCAGCTCGGGGCGGTACGCGAGGCCGGAGTTGTACACCGTGAACAGCTCGCCGCCCGACCGGAGCAGCCGTGCGGCGGCCTCGAACAGCCGCGTCGCGGCCCCCGTGTGCACGCTGCTGCCGAGGTGGAACGGCGGGTTCAGCAGCACCACGTCGAACGCCCCATCGGACAGGTCGGATCCGGCGTCGTCGTGGGTCACGGTGACGCGGTCGGCGACGCCGTTCGCGGCCGCGGTCGCCCGGGTCGAGGCCACGGCCGC
>NZ_SSDO01000252.1:0-229 GCF_004794395.1 Microbacterium sp. K41
CGTCGGTGCGCGCGGCTGCGGCGTCGAGGGCACGGCGGGCCTGCGCGAACCGTCGCGTGTTCGCCGCGTCGACGCCGCGCCGATGCAGCTCGCTCGCGGACAGGGGCATCCGTCCAGGATGCCGTGCCGCGACCCCGGTGGGGAAGAGTGCGGGTCAGCCGCGGTCGTGCGGGTCGGGGAGCTCGGCGAGCACGGCGGACACGGCCTTCGCCGCCGCGGCCGGGGTCGC
>NZ_SSDO01000253.1:0-6329 GCF_004794395.1 Microbacterium sp. K41
CCCGCACCCGCACCCGCACCCGCGCCGGCGACGGACGGGAGTGGGTCGGCGACGAGCGACCCCGACGCCTGCGGTGCCCAGGCGATGCTGGCCCCGTCGTGCGGCGCACTGTGGGGCGTGTACGCCACCGAGGGCGGATCGAACCTCGTGACCTCGGTCACCGATCTCGAGGCCAAGGTCGGGCGCAAGTTCGACATGACCATGCGGTACCACGACTTCTCCACCCACGTGCATCAGGGGCAGTTCCCCGACGCGGAGGAGCAGACGCTGGGTCAGGACCGCACGCTGCTGTTCTCGTGGCAGTCGCGCGTCTCCGACACCAACACCATGATCGCGTGGTCGCGCATCACCAAGGGCGAGATGGACTCGTACATCGACTCCGCCGCCGACCGGGTCAAGGCGTTCGGCAAGCAGGTCATGATCGCGTTCGATCCCGAGTTCGACAACGGCCCGAACGAGGAGAAGGGCACGATGGCGGACTACGCCAGCGCCTACCGCCACATCCATGACCGTTTCGAGGCCAAGGGCGTGACCAACGTCGCGTGGGCCTGGGTGTCGACCGGGTACCTCGGCGACGGGAACGACGACCGCATCATGCAGGGCTACCCCGGAGACTCCTACGTGGACTGGGTGGGTTACGACCCGTACAACTTCTACACGTGCAACGGCACCGGGTGGACGACGTTCGCCGACAAGATCGATCAGAAGTACCACTTCTTCACGCAGGGCAGCCTGGGCACCAAGCCGCAGATCCTGTCCGAGTACGGCACCTCGTACAACACGTCCGACCCGGCGCTCGCGCAGGACTGGCACCGCGACATCCCCGATGCACTCAAGGACTACCCGAACCTGAAGGCGCTCGTGCGGTTCAACTCGCCCGGTGCCCTGGGCACGGGGGAGAAGTGCACGCTCCAGATCGAGAACGGCCCCGGCATGCTCGAGTCGTTCAAGGACGCGGGTCTGGATCCGTTCGTGAACACGCGCGGGAACTGACCCCGCGTCGAGCCCGTCCGCTCGACAGGACTGCGCCCCCTCGGGCGCCGGTGCCTCACACACCGGTGCGCGAGGGGGCGCTCCTCGTGTCACGACCGCGGGCGATCGGCGTCCGCGGGATCCGGCGACGCGCGATCGGCGTCCGCGGGATCAGGCGACGCGACCGGCGTCCGCGGGGTCAGTCCTCGGCGGCGGGGAGTCCGACGAGCTCGGCGCTCCGCTGCCACAGGGCCTCCGCGAGCACGGGGTCGTTCGCCTGCGGGTTCACCCGGGTGGTGAGGACGCGCTCGTCGTAGTAGGCGCCGGAGGTCCAGGTCTCGCCCGGGGTCCCCTCGATGAACCACCGCAGGGTCGCCCCTCCGCGGTCGGTCCCGATCAGGAGGACGTGCCGCAGCGGCGACCGGTACACCAGCCGCATGATGCTCGACGAGTCCGCCGCGAAGTTCGTGCGGACCGTGCCGGGGTGGAACGCCACGGCGCTGAGGCCCCGCGCGTGGAACCTCTCGTGCAGGCTCTTCGCGAACAGGATGTTGGCGAGCTTCGCGTCGCCGTAGGCCTTGTTGGGGCTGAAGCGGCGATGGTTGTCGAGGTCGTCCAGGTCGAGGTGCCCGAACAGCCGGTGGCCCACGCTCGACGTGTTGATCACGGCGCCGCGCACCCGGAGCAGGTGGGGCAGCAGCAGATTCGTCAGCAGGAACGGCGCCAGGTGGTTCACCTGGAGCGTCTTCTCGTAGCCGTCGACCGTGGGGGTGCGGTCGCCGAAGATGCCGCCGGCGTTGTTGGCCAGCACATCGATGCCGTCGTCACCCACGGCCGCGTCGATGCGGGTCGCGAGGGAGCGGACGTCGTCGAGTCGCGCGAAGTCGGCCACGTGATGCTCGGCTCCGGTCTCCTCCGCGACGGCGCGGGTCTTCTCCGGGGAGCGCCCGACCAGGATCAGCCGATGCCCGGCGTCGGCGAGCTGACGCGCGGCGGCAGCGCCGATGCCGTCGGAAGCACCGGTCAGGACGATGGTGCGGCGGCCGGTCGCGGTCACTCGGCCTCCGCCTCGACCGTCGGGGTGATGCGCTCGACAGCGCGCGTCACGTGCTCGGCGATCACGGCGCGGGCGCGATCGGGGTCGCCGCTGGCCACGGCGTCGATGATCTGCTGGTGGCTGCGCACGTGCTCCTCCTGCTCGGCGGGGTCGAGCGCGGCGTTCGCGGCCTGGATGAACCCGGCGATCCGACCACGCAGCTGGGCGCTCAGCTCGTCGAGGAACCGGTGCTCGGCGAGGTCGGCCAGCGTCTCGTGGAACAGCCGGTCCTGGCGGAGCACCTCCGCGATGTCGCCGGGCGCCGCGTCGGACATCGCCTGGATGATGGCGCCGAGGCGTGCCGCCGACTCCTCGTTCCACCGCTCCTGCACGCGGATGGCCATGAACTGCTCGAGCACGATGCGCAGGCTCGAGATCTCCTCCAGGTCCTGCGCGGTGAGCTGGGCCACGCGGGCGCCGCGGCGGGGTTCGCGTGTGATCAGGCGCTCCTCGGCCAGGCGGGTCAGCGCCTCGCGCACCGGGATGTGGCTCACGCCGAGCCGCTCCGCGAGCTTGCGCTCCACCAGCCGTTCGCCCGGCGCGAGCTCGCCCGAGTGGATGGCGGCCCGAAGCTCGTCGGTGACCTGTTCGGCGATGTTCTGATCCGACACGCTGCGCATCCGGGGCCCTTCTCGGTTTCGCGCGGCCCGGTGCTCGTCGCGCGGGGCCTCTTCGCTCGCTCGATGCTATGGCATCCGCGACAGGACTGGACAGAACGACGCTGGTGCTAGATGCTATAGCAAAACCTAGCGATGACGAAGGAGTTGTCATGTCCGGCACTGACTCGGCCGCCCAGGAGCGCGCCGCCGACGCCGCGGTGGGAGCCGCGGCCATGAAGAAGGCGATCTGGCGGCTCGGCCCGTTCCTCGGACTGCTCTACCTCGTCGCCTACATCGACCGGAACAACGCGGGCTTCGCCAAGCTCGAGATGACGGCCGCGCTGAACATCACCGAGGCGGCGTTCGGCTTCGCGGCCGGCATCTTCTTCATCGGGTACCTCCTCTTCGAGGTGCCCAGCAACCTGCTGCTGGAGAAGTTCGGCGCCCGCAAGTGGATCGCGCGCATCATGATCTCGTGGGGCATCGTCGCCGCCCTCACCGCCTTCGTGCAGGACGAGACGCAGTTCGCGATCGCGCGCTTCATCCTCGGCATCGCGGAGGCCGGGTTCTTCCCCGGCGTGCTGCTCTACCTCACGCTCTGGTTCCCGCGGCAGTACCGCACGCAGGTGCTCGCCGTGTTCGTGCTGTCGAACCCGATCGCCAACGCCGTCGCCGCACCCCTGTCGGGCTGGATGCTCGAGCTCCACGGACTGTGGGGTCTGGACGGCTGGCAGCTGGTGTTCCTCCTGCAGGGCGTGCCCGCCGTGCTGCTCGCGTTCGTCGTGTTCTTCTGGCTGCCCGATCGCCCGCAGGACGCCCGCTGGCTGAACCCGGCCGAGCAGCGGTGGATCACCGACACGCTCGCCGCCGAGACGCAGGCCACGGAGCAGCGCCACGGCCGCCTCCGCCTGGGCGAGGTCTTCCGCAACGGGCGTCTGTGGACGCTGATCGTGCTGTTCTTCGGCGTCGTGTTCGGGGCGTACGGCCTGGGCATGTGGCTGCCGACGATCGTGAAGAGCATGGGCGACTTCTCCAACGCCACGACCGGATGGCTGGTGGCGTTGCCCAACCTCTGCGCGGCGCTGGTGATGCTGCCGTGGGAGCGCGCCGCGCGGAAGCAGGGCAACATCCCGCTCCAGATCGGCATCACGCTGAGCATCACGGCCCTGTCGCTCATCGCAGCGGTCGCGGCGCAGGGCACTCCGATCCTCGCGCTTGCGGCGCTGTGCGTCGGGATGTCCGCCCTGTTCTCGACCACGCCGCTGTTCTGGAGCCTGCCGCCCATGGTGCTCACCGGCACGGCCGCGGCGGCGGGACTGGCGTTCATCAACTCGGTCGGCAATCTCGCCGGGTTCGCCGGTCCGTACGCGATCGGCTGGATCAGCCAGACCACGGGATCCGCCGTGTGGGGCCTGCTGCTCATCTCCGGTCTCACCCTGCTCGGGGCGACGATCGCGTTCGTGCTGAGCCGTCGCGCCGACTTCACCACGGCGCCCGCACCGGCGCCGCAGTCGGCGCCCGCCGCGCGCTGAGCCCGTCCGGATCGGCGGGCGTAACGAGAACGTAACCCCGCCGATCCGGTTCGCTCTAGACGCCCTCGCGCTTTTGCTACATGCTATAGCGAACACCCTTACCCGAAGCACCACCCGACACCTGGAGGCACCCATGTCGCGTCGTCGCGTTCTTCTCGGCGGAGCAGCGCTGCTCACCGCCGCGCTGATCACCGCTGGCTGCAGCACCTCATCCACCCCCGACGGCTCCGCCCAGGACGGCGGCACGCTCACCGTCGCCGCGGCCCAGGGCATCCCGCAGCTCAACCCGGCCATCCGCACCTTCGCGTGGGAGGAGGTGCTGTTCCCGCTGCTCTGGAACGGCCTCACCACCACCGACGAGTCCGGCGAGATCGTCGGCGACCTCGCCGAGAGCTGGGAGACCTCAGACGACCAGAAGACGTGGACGTTCACGCTCCGCGACGGCGTCACGTTCTCCAACGGCGACCCGTTCACCGCGGAAGACGCCGTGGCCTCGTTCGAGTACTACCTCGACCCCGAGACCGCCACGCAGGAGAAGAACAAGATCGACATGGTGACCGACGTCACCGCCCCCGACGACAAGACCGTCGTCATCACGCTCTCCGAGCCGATCGCCACGTTCGACGCCGGCATCGTGTGGGTCAAGATGCTCGACGTCGACGCGCTCGACACCATCGACAAGGAGCCCATCGGCACCGGTCCCTACATCGTCGACGCCTTCACACCCGACGACAGCCTCACGCTCGTGCCCAACCCCGAGTACTTCGGCGACGCCCCCGCGCTCGACGAGATCAGGATCGTGAAGGCCGCCGAGTCCACGGCCGCCGTGACCGGACTGCGCTCGGGCGACATCGACGTGCTGTGGTCGGTGCCGCAGGGCGACGTCGAGGGCCTGGAGGCCGGCGGCGACATCGCGCTCGTGAAGCCGGAGAACCCGAGCCAGTGGCCATCGTGGGAGGTCGACACCACCTCCCCGCCGTTCAACGACGTGCGTGCGCGGCAGGCCCTCGCATACGCGATCGACCGCGAGGCGATCCTCGACGCCGCGTACTACGGCCAGGGCACGGTCTCCCCGACCAACAACGCCCTCGGCGAGGTGAACCCCTGGTACGGCGGCGACCTGACCGACTACTCCTACGACCTCGACAAGGCCAAGGAGCTGTTCGCCGAGGCCGGCGTGACCGAGGGCAGCACCCTCACCTGGTGGGGCGTCGCCGGACAGTACCCGGAGTGGAACACCAGCGGCGAGATCCTGCAGGCCAGCCTCAAGGAGATCGGCATCACCCTGAAGATCGACAACAACGACGTCGGCACCTGGGTCGACTCGTTCTACCCGGCGGGCAAGAGCTTCCCCGGCTACATCGTGCCGAACTTCCAGTCCACGCCACCCGAGCCCGCCTACTCGCTGAACTTCTATCTGGAGGGCCGCTGCGAGTGCAACTGGGTCGACCCGGAGTTCCAGTCGGCCTTCGCCGCCGCCGTCGCCGAGCCCGACCAGGCCGCGCGTGCCGAGAAGTGGGGCACCGTGCAGACGATCATCAACCAGCAGGTGCCGCTGATCGTGCCGCTGCAGTCCACCGTGGTCACCGCGACCAGCACGAAGGTCGACGGCGTGTGGGTCGAGGGCGGCGGGCAGCTGCACCTCGAGAACGCGCAGTTGAAGGGCTGACGTGCTCCTCTCCGTCCTGCGGCGGGTGGCGATCAGCATCGCGATGCTGATCGCCACCTCGCTCCTCGTGTTCGTGGTGCTCCGGCTGCTGCCGGGCGACCCCGTGATCACCCGTCTCGGCTCGACGCCGGGCGTGGACGCCGAGATGCTCCAGCGTCTGCGCGAGGAGGCCGGGCTCGACGCCCCGGTCATCGAGCAGTACCTGCGCTGGATCGGCGGCGTCGTCACGGGCGACTTCGGACAGTCGTACTTCAACCAGTTCTCGGTGACCGAGCTCATCGCGCAGCGCCTGCCCGCCACGCTCGAGCTCACGCTGATCGGCATCCTGCTGGCCGTGCTCATCGCGACCCCGGCCGCCGTGATCGCCTCGCTGCGCCCGCTCGGCGTGGTCGACCGCGTGCTCACGGCCATCTCCACCGCGGGCATGGCGCTGCCGCAGTTCCTCATCGGCATCGTGCTGA
>NZ_SSDO01000254.1:0-9766 GCF_004794395.1 Microbacterium sp. K41
CGCCGGCGCTGCGCCGCCGTCTCGACGAGCCCGGCGCCGACCGAGACGCGGTGCTCGCCGAGGCCGGGGCGCGACTGGGCACCTCGCTCTCCGTGATCGCCGCCGCCGTCGACCTTCCGTCGATCCTGCTGAGCGGACCGTCCGACATCGCCACACCCGCGTTCGTCGAGGCCACGGCGACCGCGGTCCGCGCGGCGTCGCACCCCTCGCTCGGGCCCGCGGTCGCCTCCAGCACGCTCGACGACGCGGTGCTGCGCGGGGCCGCCGCCCGCGTGGTCGCTGCAGCGTTCAGCCCCCGCTGAGCCCGTCCCGCCGACACCCTGGCCCTCGCGGACCCTCCCGTCGCGAAGGGTGCAAGACTCGAGCGGTGCGCGTCTGCGCGCGGAAGCAAGCGACCCCACGGAGGCACCCATGAAGGCACTGGTGATCGGCGCGACCGGCAGCATCGGCGGCGTGGTGGCCGCGACCCTGGAGACCCGCGGCCACGAGGTGATCCGCGCCTCCCGCAGCGGCGATGAGCGCGTGGACGTGACCGACCCGTCGTCGATCCGCGAGCTGTTCGCGCGCACCGGACGCCTCGACGCGGTCGTGGTGGCCGTCGGCTCGGTGCCCTTCCGGCCGCTCGGCGACCTGAGCCGCGACGACTACCTCGCGGCGTTCACGGGCAAGACGCTCGCCCAGCTCGACGTGGTGCGCGAGGCCCTTCCCGTCGTCGCCGACGGCGGCTCGATCACGCTGACCAGCGGGGTGCTCGCCCGGGAGCCCCTCGCCACCGGCGCCGCCGCCGCGATGGCCAACGGCGCCCTGGAGTCGTTCGTGCTCACCGCTGCCGCCGAGGCGCCGCGCGGCATCCGCATCAACGCCGTCTCCCCCGACGTGCTCGCCAACTCCCCCGGCTACTTCGACAGCTTCCCCGGCCACCGCCCCGTCACCGACGAGGAGGTGGGTTACGCCTACGTGCGCGCCGTCGAGGGCGTGATCACCGGACGTGTGCTCGCGGTCTGACCCCCGTCAAGGGGGCCGCGCCATGCGCGTCCGTGACGCAGGATGAGAACATGACCGACTCCCGTCTCTCGACCCGCCCCTGGCTCGCCGCGTACGCGGAGGGCGTCCCCGCCGAGATCGACGAGCCGACCCAGACGCTGCCGCAGATGATGGCGGCGAGCGTCCGCCGGTACAGCCGCCGTCCCGCGCTGGAGTTCTTCGGCGCGGTGACGACCTACCGCGAGCTCGGCGCGCAGATCGACCACGCGGCGGAGGGTCTGCGGCGCCTCGGGGTGAGCGCCGGCGACCGGGTCGCCCTCGTGCTGCCCAACTGCCCGCAGCATGTGGTCGCGTTCTACGCCGTGCTCCGCCTGGGCGCCATCGTCGTCGAGCACAACCCGCTCTACACCGCCCGCGAGCTGCGCCACCAGTTCGAGGACCACGGCGCCCGCGTCGCGATCGTGTGGGACAAGGTCGCCGACACCATCGACGGCTTCCCCGACGACGTGCGCGTCGACCACGTCGTGAGCGTCGACATCACGACCGCGATGCCGTGGTCGAAGCGGTTCCTGCTCCGACTGCCCCTTCCGAAGGCCAGGGAGTCGCGGGCCAAGCTCACCGGCTCTCCGCGCTCACGCCACGTGCGGCCGTGGAAGGGGCTCCTGGGTCACGGCCGCATCTCCCGCCGCGTGCCGGCGCCCGCGCTCGGCGACACCGCGCTGCTGCAGTACACGAGCGGGACGACGGGCACGCCGAAGGGGGCGATCCTCAGCCACGCCAACCTCCGCGCGAACGCGATGCAGGGTCGCGCCTGGGTGCCGGGACTGCGCGACGGCGAGGAGACGTTCTACGCCGTGCTGCCGCTGTTCCACGCCTACGGCATGACGCTGTGCCTCACGTTCGCGCTCAGCATCGGCGCGACCGTGGTGCTGTTCCCCACGTTCGACCTGGGCCTGGTGACGACGGCCGCCCGCACGCGCCCGCCCACGTTCCTGCCGGCCGTGCCGCCCATCTACGACCAGCTCGCCCGGGCGGCCGGACGCGGCACCATCGACCTGTCCCGCGTGCGCTTCGCGATCTCCGGGGCGATGAGCCTGCCCGTCGCGACCGTGCGGCGCTGGGAGGACGCGACCGGAGGACTGCTCGTGGAGGGGTACGGCATGACCGAGGCGTCTCCCGTCGCGCTCGGCAACCCCATGGGACCCACGCGACGACCGGGCACCGTCGGCGTGCCGTTCCCCAGCACCGAGATCCGGCTCGTCGACCCCGACGACCCGGAGAAGGACGTCCCCGCCGGCGAGCGCGGGGAGCTCTTGATCCGCGGTCCCCAGGTGTTCCAGGGGTACTGGCAGCGCCCCGGCGAGACGGCCGAGGCGCTGCTCCCCGGCGGTTGGCTGCGCTCGGGCGACATCGCCGAGGTCTCGCCCGACGGGTTCGTGACGATCGTGGACCGCCGCAAGGAGCTCATCATCACGGGCGGCTTCAACGTGTCGCCCAGCGAGGTGGAGGATGCGCTCGACGCCCACCCCGATGTCGTGGCGGCCGCGGTCGTGGGCCTGCCGCGGTCGAGCGGCGGTGAGGAGGTCGCGGCGGCCGTGGTGTTCCGTGAGGGTGCGGTGCCGGACGTCGAGGCGCTGCGCGACTTCTGCCGCACCCGGCTGACCGCCTACAAGGTGCCGCGCCGGATCGTCGCGGTGGATGAGCTCCCGCGGTCCCTCATCGGCAAGGTGCTGCGGCGCGAGGTGCGCGACCGGATGCTGCGGGACCGCTGAGGTCAGCGGCTCTCGGCGGCCTCGGTGTGGTGGCGGATGACCTCGGCGACCACGAAGTTGAACCACTTCTCCGCGAACTCGGGGTCGAGGTGCGCCTCTTCGGCGAGCGCGCGCAGCCGGGCGACCTGCTGCTCCTCGCGCTTCGGGTCGGACGGGGGCATCGCGTGCTCGGCCTTGAGGTGCCCCACCTGCTGCGTGGCGCGGAACCGCTCGGCCAGCATGAAGATCAGCGCCGCATCGATGTTGTCGATGGTGGCGCGCAGACGGAGCAGCTCGGCCTTCGGATCCTCTACGGCGGTCATCCCCCCACTCTAGGGGCGAGGGGCACCCCTGACCGGCGGGGGTCCAGCGCTATCGTGTGCACATGAGCAACGACGAGTCGCCGGCCCCCGCCTCCCACGACGACGCGCTCCCGCAGCCCTCGGACGCGGCCCCGGCACCCGTCGATGCCGCGCTCCCCGGACCGCCCGACGCCGGGGCTCCCGCGACCACCGCGACCCCGCCGCGTCCGGTGGTGATCGAGCCGACCACACCCAGCCGCTCGTTCTGGACACGCATCGACCGGCCGTTCGTGTTCGGCTTCCTGGTCACCCTGGGCGGTCTCGGCGCGTTCGTGATCGGCCTCGCCCTGTGGAACCTGTCCACCGTGCTCAT
The DNA here is from genome assembly GCF_004794395.1 of Microbacterium sp. K41. Lineage (NCBI taxonomy): Bacteria > Bacillati > Actinomycetota > Actinomycetes > Micrococcales > Microbacteriaceae > Microbacterium > Microbacterium sp. K41. The sequence continues at coordinate 3,411 of NZ_SSDO01000254.1, forward strand.
CTACATCGCGCTCGCCCTGTTCGGCGCGCTCGGCCTCGATCCGGCGGTGCGCTTCCTGGAACGGCGCGGCCTCTCCCGGGCCATCGCCGTCGTCATCACGATCGTCGCCCTCATCGTGGTCTTCGGTCTGGTGCTGTGGATGATCATCCCGATCGTCGTCGACCAGATCGCCGAGTTCGTCCGGTCCGTCCCCGGCATGGTCCAGGACTTCACCGGAACCGACCTCTACAAGACCCTCAACGACCAGTTCGGCGACCAGTTCCAAGACCTCGTCGGCGAGGTGCAGAGCTTCCTGTCCGACATCGGCAACCTCGCCACCATCGGCGGCGGAGCCCTCGCGGTGGGCGCCTCGATCGCCTCCGGCATCTCCGGCGCGATCGTGGTGCTGGTGCTGACGCTCTACTTCCTCGCGACGCTCCCGGCCATGAAGCAGGGTCTGCTGCGCCTGGCGCCCGCGCGCGACCGGGACCGCGCGAGCGACATCAGCGAGCAGATCACCGACTCCGTGGGCGGCTACGTGATGGGCATGGTCGTGCTGGCGTTCTGCAACGCGACCCTCGCCCTCATCCTGTACGCGGTGCTCGGCCTGCCGTTCCCGCCGCTCATGGCCGCGATCGCGTTCTGCGTGACGCTCATCCCCCTCGTCGGCTCTGTGCTCTTCTGGATCATCGGCACGGGACTCGCGCTGTTCACCAACCCGATCGCGGCGCTGATCTTCGCCGCGATCTACCTCGTCTACATGCAGATCGAGGCGTATGTGCTCACCCCGCGGGTCATGAACCGCGCCGTGGCCGTGCCCGGCTCGCTCGTGGTCATCGGGGCGCTGGCCGGCGGCACACTGCTCGGTCTGCTCGGCGCCCTGGTCGCTGTGCCCGTGACCGCGTCGATCCTCATCATCATCAAGCAGGTCCTGGTTCCCCGCCAGGACGCCCGCACCTAGCCTCGGCACGCACACGGAAGCGCCCGGCCCCGCGAGGGACCGGGCGCTTCCGTCGAGCTCAGCTCAGGCGAGGTCGTTGTCGGCCAGCCACTGCTTCGCGATCTCCTCCGCCGACTTCTTCTCGACCGTGCTCTGCACGTTGAGGGCCACGAGCTCCTCGGCCGTCAGCTTCTCGCTGATGCCGTTGATCACGTCGGCGATCTCGTCGGCCACATCGCTCGACGCGATCGGCACGACGTTGGACGCCAGGATGATGTTCTCCGGGTCTTCCAGCGACACGATGTCCTCGGTCTGGAAAGCCGGGTCGGCCGAGTAGATGTCGGCCACCTGGATCTCACCGGCCAGCAGCGACTCGAGCGTGGTCGGGCCCGTGGCCGAGAACGCCAGGTCCACGCCGTAGACCTCCTTGGCCTTCGCGGGGCCGTAGGGGCGCTGCTCGAACTCCGGCGCCGCGCCGATCGTGACCGGGGTGGTGACCTTCGACAGGTCGGCGATCGTGGTGAGGCCGTTCTCCTCCGCGAAGCTCTTCAGCACCGTGTAGGTGTCCTGATCGGTCGCCTCGGCGTAGTCGAGGGCGGTGAGGCCGTCGGGCAGGGTCTCCTGCAGTGCGGCGTAGACGTCTTCCGGGCTGGTGGCGGTGGCGTCCTTGTCGAGGTACTCGAGCAGATTGCCCGTGTACTCCGGGAACAGGTCGATCGCGCCGGACTCCACGTCGGGCATGTAGGCGTCGCGCTGACCGATGCTGAACTTGCGCTCGACGGTGAAGTCGGCCGCCTCCAGCGCCTGGGCGTAGATCTCGGCGATGATCTCGTTCGAGTAGTACGCCTGCGAGCCGATCACGATGGTGTCGCTGCCCCCCGAACCGGAGTCCTCCGTGGGGGTGTCGAGCGGGTTGCTGCTGGTGCAGCCGGCGAGGACGAGCGCTGCGGCGATCGCGGCGCCGCCGGCGAGGGCGAAGCGGGACGTGCGTGCGGTGAACATGGGACTTCCTCTTCTCTGGGACCTGCGGATGCTGTGGTTCGGACGGATGCTGTGGCCTCGGTGGCGCTGTGGTTCAGGCGGTCGCCGGAGCGGGCGCGGCGACGGGCGCCTTGGCCCGGCGACGCTGCGGACGGGTGCGCACGCCGCGCGGGACGGCGGCGTGCTGCGCGAGGGCGAGCAGGAGGTCGACGATGAGGGCGAGCACCGCGACGAGGATCGCGCCGCCGAGCACCTGATCGAAGCGGCGCAGGGGGATGCCCTGGATGATCGGCCAGCCGAGACCGCCCAGGTTCACGTAGGCGGCGATCGTGACCGTGGCGATGACCTGCAGGAGCGCCGAGCGCAGGCCGCCGACGAGCAGCGAGAGCCCGAGCGGCACCTCGACCTTCCAGAACACCTGCCACTCGGTCATGCCCATGGCCCGCGCCGCGTCGAGCACCCGGCGGTCGATGGCCTCGAGTCCGGTGTACGCGCCCGCCAGCAGCGACGGGATCGCGAGCAGCACGAACGTGATGATCGCCGCGAGCGGGGTGCGCAGCACGCCCAGCAGCAGCACCAGGAGCACCATGAGGCCGAACGACGGGATGGCGCGCGCCGCTCCGGAGACCGCGACGGCGATCTCCCGACCGCGACCCGTGTGCCCGATCAGCCACCCGAGCGGCACGGCGATCACCGCGGCGATCACCACCGAGACGACCGTGTAGAAGATGTGCTGCCCGAACAGCACCGGCAGCGAGTACGCGCCCTGCCAGCGGTCGGGCGAGAACAGCCACGCGAAGGCCTCCGCGAACAGGTTCATGCGGCCGATCCGATCGCCGCCGTGCGGCCGACCGCCGCCTTCGTCGCCGTCTTGGTGACCGCTCTCGTCCAGGGCATGAGCGCCCTGCCGACCAGGAGGAGCAGCAGGTCGACGATCAGGGCGATCACGACGACCGCGACCACGCCCGCGAAGACCTCCTCGATGATGCGGCGCTGCAGACCGTCGGTGAACAGGTACCCGAGGTTGCGCACGCCGATCAGGATGCCGACCGTGGCGAGCGAGATCGTGCTGACGGCCGTGACGCGCAGCCCCGCCAGGATCACCGGGCCGGCGAGCGGGAACTCGACAGCCCAGAAACGACGGAACGGTGCGAAACCGGTCGCGGTGGCGGCCTGCCGCACGTCGTCGTCCACCGAGTCGAGGCCGTCGGCGACCGCGCGCACCAGGATGGCGACCGCGTAGATCGTGAGGGCGATCACCAGGTTCGGCTCGCTGATCGCGGAGTAGCCCAGCACCGCGGGCAGGAGGATCAGCAGCGCGAGCGAGGGGATCGTGTACAGCAGGCCCGTGAGCGCGATGATCGGGCCGCGCACCAGGCGGTAGCGCCAGGCCACCCACCCGAGCGGCAGCGACAGCACGAAACCGAGCACGATCGGCACGACGCTCTGCCGCAGATGCGCGACGGTGAGGTCGAGGATCAGGCCGAGGTTGTCGACCGCCCAGTTCACGGGGCCGCCTTCGCCGCGGCCGCCTCGTCGACCACGTCGTCGGGGGCGTCGACGATCGCGCCCTGGGTGCGGCCCTCGGAGTCGACCACGACCGTGCCGCGCGGCGTCTGCTTGAGGTGCAGCGCCCGGCGGCCACGGTCGGCGCCGATGAACGCGGAGACGAACTCGTCGGCCGGATTCTCGATGATCTCGCTCGGGCTGCCCACCTGCACGACCCTGGCGCCCTTGTCGAGGATGACCACCTGGTCGCCCAGCAGGAACGCCTCGTCGATGTCGTGCGTGACGAACACGACCGTCTTGTCGAGCTCGTGCTGCAGCCGCAGCGTCTCCTGCTGGAGGTCGGCGCGCACGATGGGATCGACCGCGCCGAAGGGCTCGTCCATCAGGAGGATGTTCGGGTCGGCGGCGAGACCGCGGGCCACGCCGACGCGCTGCTGCTGCCCGCCCGAGAGCTGGCTCGGGTAGCGGTCGGCCAGAGCGTGGTCGAGGCCGACCGTGGTCATCAGCTCGCGCGCCCGCTCGTGCGCCTCCTTGCGCTTCACGCCGTTCAGGCGCAGCACGGTGGAGACGTTGTCGATCACGCTGAAGTGCGGCATGAGGCCGGAGTTCTGCATGACGTAGCCGATGCGGCGGCGCAGGGCCACCGGGTCGCCGGCGAGCACGCTCTCCCCGTCGATCTCGACCTCGCCCGACGTGGGCTCGACCATGCGGTTGATCATGCGCAGCAGCGTGGTCTTGCCGCAGCCGGACGAACCGACGAACACGGTGGTCTTGCGCGACGGCAGCACCAGGCTGAAGTCGTTCACCGCGAGCGTCCCGTCGGGGAAGCGCTTGGTGACGTTGCGGAACTCGATCATGAGGGGTTCTCTCCGACGGTCGTGCGGGCGAGGGCGCGGCTCAGGCCGACACCTCGACGCCCGGGGCGAAGGCGACGTAGCCCGAGAAGTCTTTTCCGACGCGGTCGAACGCCGACGGGTACGGGTGCGGGTAGGACCAGGCGAGATCCTTGTGCAGCTCTCCGTCGGCCTCGATGGAGTAGTACTGGCACTCGCCCTTCCACGGACACGTGTACGGCGTGGGGCTCTCGACGAGCACGTCGGGCGAGACGGATGCGGGCGGGAAGTACCAATTGCCCTCGATGCGGATGAGGTCGTCCTGTGCGGCCTCGGCGATCACGGTTCCTGCGAGTTCAGCCTTCATGGTCCTGCCTCCTCGGATGTGGGTTCGAGCGTATAAGACGCGTCCGACATCGGGTGATGCCTTGCGCGCGGGGTCGTCAATATGAGAAACAATCCGGATCGTGTTCGGTGCGGTCGCGGGATCGGATTGCCCGGCTCACGCCGAGTCGCGCCCGTAGCCCTCCAAGAGTCGCAGCCAGATCTCGCTGATGGTCGGGTACGAGGGCACCGCGTGCCACAGGCGCGCGATGGGCACCTCGCCCACGATCGCGACGGTCGCGGCCTGCACGAGCTCCGCCACCTCCGGGCCGACGAAGGTCGCCCCGATCACCACGTCGCGGTCGGTGTCGATCACGAGTCGCGCCTGCCCGGCGAACCCGTCCTCGTACAGGCTCGCGCCGGCGACCCACCCGAGGTCGTAGTCCACGACCTGCACGGCCGTGCCCGCCTCGCGCGCCGCGGCCTCGGTGAGTCCGACGGAGCCGACCTCCGGGATGGAGAAGGTGACCTGGGGGACCGCGGCGTGATCGGCCGTCGCGGCGTGCCGGCCCCACGGGGCGTCGTCGACCTCGCCGCCGTTCGCCCTGGCCGCGATCACGTCGCCCGCCGCCCGCGCCTGGTACTTGCCCTGGTGGGTCAGCAGCACCCGCCCGTTCACGTCGCCGACCGCGTACAGCCAGTCCACCCCGGGCACCCTCAGCGTGTCGTCGGTCTCGATCCAGCGTCCGGGTTCGAGCCCCACGACCTCCAGGCCGATATCGGCGCTGCGCGGCGAACGGCCGGTCGCGACGAGCACCTCGGCGGCCGTGACCTCCTCGCCGCTGTCGAGCGTGATGGTCACACCGTCGTCGCCGCGGCGCACCGCCGTGGTGCCGGTGTTCGTGCGCACGTCGACACCGAGCTCTTCGAGGCCGGCCGTCACGCGCTGCCCCGCGAACGGCTCCATGCCGCCCAGCAGCCCGCTGCGCGCGAGCAGGGTCACGCGCGAGCCGAGAGCGGCGTACGCCGTGGCCATCTCGACCGCGACGACACCGCCGCCGATCACCGCGAGGCTCTCCGGCAGCTCTTCGGCGCTGGTGGCCTCGCGACTCGTCCACGGGGAGGCCTCGCGGAGCCCGTCGATCGGCGGGATCACGGCGTCGGAGCCCGTGCTGATCGCGACCGCGTGCCGGGCCCGCAGCACCCGGGTGCCGCCGTCGGCGTCGGTCACGGTGACCTCGCGCTCGCCCGTGAGACGCCCGTGGCCGCGCGCCAGGTCGATGCCGGCCGACTGCAGCCACGACACCTGCCCGTCGTCCGACCAGTTGCTCGTGAAGCTGTCGCGGCGCTCGAACACGGCCCGCACGTCGAGCGTGCCGGTCACCGCCTGCGACGCCCCGGCCACATGCTGCGCCGCCCGCAGCGCCTGCGCCGAGCGCAGCAGCGCCTTCGACGGCATGCACGCCCAGTAGGAGCACTCGCCGCCCACCAGTTCGCTCTCCACGATGATGGCGGTGAGCCCGCCCTGCACGGCCCTGTCGGCGACGTTCTCGCCCACCGGTCCCGCACCCACCACGATCAGGTCGTACTCGTCGGTCTTGTCGGCAGTCATGCGTCGCACCTCTCCGTCGCCCGTGTCAGGCAAGTCTTGCTCATGACGAACGTCGAGTCACGGGCGCGTTGTTCCCGCCGCGCCGAAACTCCCCGGAGCACTCCGGTCGCGTCGGCAGGCGACGGCGACCGGAGCGTCGGAGCGGGTGGCGGCGTCAGGCGACGGCGGCGCGCTCGCG
>NZ_SSDO01000255.1:0-2459 GCF_004794395.1 Microbacterium sp. K41
GGGGGACGGGCGCCGCCGCCGTCGTCAGCGCCGCCCGTCCCCCGGACGCGCCGCCGAGACCGTGCAGGAACCCGGCGAGAGAGGCATCGCCCGCGCCGGCCGTGTTCACGACGGCCGGAGCGACCGCCCGCGCGTGGATCACCGCCGCGTCCGTCACGACCAGCACGCCGTCGGCCCCCATGCTCGTGTACACCGTGGCGACACCGCGGGCGACCAGCTCGCGCGCGGCCGCCGTCACCTCGCCGACCGTGCGCAGCGGACGCCCCACGAGCTCGGCGAGCTCGTGCGTGTTCGGCTTCAGCAGCGCCACCCCCGCCGGGTCGGCCACCAGCTCCGCGAGCGCGGTGCCGCTGGTGTCCACGGCCACGCGCACCCCGGTGCCGCGCACCGCGCGTACGACATCGGCGATCCGGGCCTCAGCGCCGGTCACCTCCGGGAGCGTGCCCGACACCACCAGCCACGAGGCAGCGAGCGCGCGGCACGCCCCCACCACGGCGGACCGCGTCTCGTCCCAGGCCGCGGGTGTGAGCGGCGGCGTCGGCGCGTTGACCTTCGTGGTGGCACCGCCCGCATCGATGATCGACGTGTTGACCCGGGTGGCCCCCGGCACGGTCACGATCCGCAGCACGTCGGCCAGCGGCGACTGCGCCGCGAACGCCACGTCGTCCGCCCCGAGCACCACCACCGCCGCGGTGGCCACCCCGGCCGCGCGCAGCGCCGCCGACACGTTCACGCCCTTGCCGCTGACCTCCCGCTCCCAGCCGGACGCGCGCACGAAGGCTCCGCGCTCGAGCGGGACGGGCAGCCGGTACGTGGCATCGATCGCCCCGGCCGCCGTCAGCGTCACGACGGGCCCGGCTGTTTCCTCCGGCAGCGCACGCGGCTCGGTCACGGCTGGTCCCCCTCGCTCAGATCGGCTGCCCGGTCGGCAGCAGCACCAGGTCGCGCACGACCACGTGCGCCGGCCTGGTCAGCATGAACAGCATCGCATCCGCCACGTCCGACGACCGGATGCCCGTGCCCTCGGCGATGCGCTCCGCCTCCTCGGGCGAGCCGTGCGCGAAGCCCCACAGCGGATTGAGGACGACCCCGGGCGCGATCGCCCCGATGCGCACCCCGCTGTCGGCGTACTGACGACGCACCGTGTGCACGAACGACTGCACGGCGTGCTTGCTGGCGGAGTACACCGGCTCCCACTCGATGTCCTGGTGCCCCGACACCGAGCTCGTGACGAGGATGTCGCCGCTGCCCTGCGCCAGCAGCGGGGGAAGCGCCGCGCGCACCAGCGCCATCACACCGGTGACGTTGGTGGCCACCACCGCCGCGATCTGAGCGACCGTCGCATCGGCGAGATCGCCGCCGAGATAGATCCCCGCGTTGGGCAGCACGATGTCGAGGCGGCCGTGGCGGCGCAGGGTCTCGGCCACGACGTCCTCGGCGCTCTGCGGCTCCGACACATCGGCGGCGATCGTTGTGACCCGCTCCGGATGCTCCGCGGCGAGCGCCGCGAGCCGCTGCTCGTCGCGCGCCACAGCGACCACATGGCAGTCGGCTGCCGCGAGCGCCTGCGCGGTCGCCAGCCCGATGCCCGAGCTCGCCCCGGTCAGCAGCGCCACCCGGTCCTTCACCGACACACCGCTCATCGTTCCCCTCCTTCTGCGAGCAGCGCCCGCCGGTAGATCTCATCGGGCCGGGTGTCGATGCGCCGCACCTCGTCGGCCGGCATGAACCGCACCCCGCCCAGCGTCTCGGCACCGATGATCGCCCGCGCGCACTTCTGCGCCATCGCGGTCATACCGATGACCTGGTCGGCCGTCGCGCCGGTGGCGAACATCCCGTGGTTCTGCAGGTACACGGTGACGGGCGGTGAGCCGTGGGCGTCGATGTGCGCCGCGAGCCGCGCCCGCACCTCCCGCGCGAGGGCGAGACCCGGATCGATGTAGGGCACCAGCAGCGGGGTCGCTCCGAGCACCACGATCTGGTCGGGGAACAGCGCACCCTCCACCAGTAGCTCGGGTCTCTGCGAGCACAGCACGGCGTTCACCGCGGTCGGATGCGCGTGGGCGATCACCCGCGCCGGCGTCTGGTCGTAGAGCACCACGTGCAGCAGCGCCTCGACCGAGGGCCGTCGTCCCTCCGCCTCCGCGACCCGGTCGAAGTAGCGGTCGACATCGGCGCCCGTCGCGCGCTCGTCGTCGATGAGCTCGCGCGCCTCGGCGAGCACCAGCGGCACGAAGTCCTCCGGGCGGGCGGCCCCGAGCACGGCGCCCGAGGCCTTGACCAGCATCATGTCGCCCTCGCGCATCGAGGTGTTGCCCTCGCCGAGGACGGCCGCGTCGAGGGCGGGGTCGCCGAGGCGGCGGCTGAGGGCGGCGAGCAGCTCACGCGAGGTCATGCAGGGGCTCCGATCGGGTGGGGGCGGGGTGGTGGACGCGCGGCGGGCCGTCGCCGTCGTCGAC
>NZ_SSDO01000256.1:0-1913 GCF_004794395.1 Microbacterium sp. K41
CGCCGCGGTCGAGCGCCGCACCGGCCTGCGGCTGGAAACGGCCGCCGAAGAGCCGGCCGACATCGAGCTGCGCCTCGACAGCGGTGTCGCGGCCGCCGAGGGGTACACGCTGCGGATCGACGACCGCGCGGTGGTCACCGGCGCCGACGAGGCCGGACTGTTCTACGGCGTCCAGACGCTGCTGCAGCTGCTGCGCGAGGACGCCGGAGGCTGGGCGCTGCCGCACGTGGAGATCGCCGACGCCCCACGGTTCGCGCGCCGGGGCGTGATGCTCGACGTGGCGCGCCACTTCTTCGGCGTCGACGACGTGAAGCGCTTCATCGACAGCACGAGCGCCCTGAAGTACAACCACCTCCACCTGCACCTGAGCGACGACCAGGGCTGGCGGGTGCACATCGACGCCTGGCCGCTGCTGACCGAGCGTGCGGCCACGACCTCGGTCGACGGTCACCCCGGCGGCTTCTACACGAAGGACGACTACCGCGAGATCGTCGCCTACGCCGCGACGCGGCACATGATCGTGATCCCCGAGATCGACCTGCCGGGACACACGCACGCGATCGGCGTCGCCTATCCGGAGCTCGTCGAGGAGCCGGTGCTGAACGACGCCCTCGTCGCCGACTCCGAGCGGCTCGGGCAGCCGCTCCCGGTCGCCGGCGAGACGTATCTCGGATGGGGGGTCGGCCACTCCAGCGTGCGCATCCACGAGGAGCGCACCTACGACTTCGTGCGCGACGTCGTCCGGGAGCTCGCCGAGATGACGCCCGGTCCGTACATCCACATCGGCGGCGACGAGTCGCTCGGCACCCCGCAGGCCGACTTCGACCTGTTCGCCGAGCGCGCGACGGCGATCGTGGTCGCGGAGGGCAAGACCCCCGTCGCCTGGCACGAGATGGGCTCCGCCGCGAACATCGCCGAGGGGACCGTCGGACAGTACTGGGGCAAGACCACGCCGGAGGGCACGCACGCGGCGGAGGCCGCGCACTTCGTCGAGCGCGGTGGCGCGCTGATCATGTCCGCCGCGAACGTGACCTACCTCGACATGAAGTACACCGAGGACTTCCCGCTGGGGCTCACGTGGGCGGCGATCATCGACGTCCGCTCCGCCTACGAGTGGGAGCCGACCGCGGTGCTCGACGTGCCGGAGTCCGCGATCCTCGGCGTGGAGGCGCCCCTGTGGTCGGAGACCACCCGCACGCTCGACGAGGTCGAGCAGCTGGTGTTCCCCCGCGCGGCGGCCCAGGCCGAGGTCGCGTGGTCCCCGCGCGAGGGTGCCGGTCGGAGCTGGGAGTCGTTCCGGGCGCGGGTCGGACGACTCGCGCCGCTGTGGAAGGCTGAGGGGGTCGATTTCCACCCCGCCGCTGACATCCCCTGGAGCGAACGTTGACCACCCACTCCTCCGCGACCGGCTCGCTGGTCGTCCACTCCGCCCGCATCGTCGACCGCGGTGAGGTCACCGACGACGGATGGGTCCGCATCGAGAACGGCGTCGTCGTCTCGCGCGGCACCGGGTCGGAGTGGGAGTCCGCGGACGAGGTGGTCGACGCGGCGGAGGCCGCAGGTCCCGGTGCCGTGCTGACCCCCGGCTTCATCGACATCCACGGCCACGGCGGCGCCGGTGCCGCGTACGACGACGGCATCGACGCGATCCGGACCGGGCGCGACCTGCACCGCGCGCACGGCACGACCCGCGCCGTCATCTCGCTGGTGACCGGAACGCTGGACGCACTGGCGGAGAGCGTCGCGACCATCGCCGACCTCACCGAGACCGACGTCGACGTGCTCGGCTCGCACCTCGAGGGCCCGTTCCTCGACCCCGGCCACCACGGCGCGCACGAGCCGTCGCTGCTGCGCCACCCCTCCGAGCGGGACGTCGCCCGGCTGCTGGACGCGGGGCGCGGCACCGTGCGCCA
>NZ_SSDO01000257.1:0-1705 GCF_004794395.1 Microbacterium sp. K41
CTCCCGGCCGCCCACCAGACGCACCCGGTCGTACCGCGCGCCCGCGCTCGCGCCCTCCGCCGGCTCCTCCTCCGCGGGCAGCAGGCGCTGCATCCACTCCTGGTCCGACTCCAGGAACACCACCGCGTCGAGGTCGCCCAGCGCGTGCCGCACCCCGGCCGGCAGCCCCACCGGGGTCGAGAGCACGAAGCCCGCCCCCGCGCGGACCCCCGCGATCACGACCCGCAGCACGTCCTGCAGCCGTGCGTCCTCGGTCGCCCTGATCTCCACGTGCCCCGGGCGGTAGCGGAACAGGTTGCGCTCCACCTCCAGCCGCGACACGTCGCGCACCCGCCCGAACTCACGGTCCCAGGCCAGGGCATCCGACAGGGCCGCGCGCCGCAGCCACTCGAAGGCCTCGTACGCCAGCGACGGCTGCGCCGACTCGATGAGCGCCGTGATACGCGAGTCGAGTCCCCGCAGGTGCAGGGTGCTCGATGCCGCGCCCCCGGGCTGCGAGCGCCACGTGCCGAGGCCGATCAGGTGGTTCGGGCCGCCCGGCTTCGCACCGGGGCCGACCGACGACCGCTTCCAGCCGCCGAAGGGCTGCCGCTGCACGATCGCCCCCGTGGTGCCGCGGTTGACGTAGAGGTTGCCCGCCTGCACCCGGTCGAGCCAGAGCGACAGGTCGTCGGGGTCCTGCGTGTGGAGCCCGGCCGTGAGGCCGTACGCGACCGCGTTCTGCAGCTCGATCGCGCGCGCGAGCGTGGGCGCGTGCATGATGCCGAGCACCGGGCCGAAGAACTCCTCGAGGTGGAAGCGCGACCCCGGCTGCACGCCCACGCGCACGCCGGGCCGCCACAGTCTTCCGCTCTCGTCGCCGTCCACGGGGGCGGGCTCGATCAGCCACCGCTCGTCGCCCTCCAGCTCGGTGAGCGCCCAGGCGAGCTTGCCCTGCGGCTGCTCGATCACGGGGCCCACCTCGGCCGACGGATCCGCCGGCCAGCCCACGCGCAGGGAGCGGACCGCGTCGGCGAGCTGCCGGGCGAAGCGCTGCGAACGGCCGACCGGGCCGACGAGGATCGCGAGGGAGGCGGCGGAGCACTTCTGCCCCGCATGCCCGAAGGCGCTCTTGACCAGGTCGGCGACGGCCAGATCGAGGTCGGCGGACGGCGTGATGATCATGGCGTTCTTGCCGCTGGTCTCGGCGAGCAGCGGCAGGTCGGGGCGCCACGAGCGGAACAGCGCCGCCGTCTCCCACGAGCCGGTGAGGATCACGCGGTCCACGGCCTCGTCGGTGATCAGCGCCCGTCCGAGCTCGCCCTCCTCGATGTCGACCAGGGCGAGCACCTCGCGCGGCACGCCGCCCTCCCACAGGGCCTCGGCGAGCGCGGCGGCGCAGCGTCGCGCCTGCGGGGCGGGCTTGAGCACGACCCCCGAGCCGGCGGCGAGCGCGGCGAGCACTCCTCCGGCCGGGATCGCGAGCGGGAAGTTCCAGGGCGGCGCGACCACGGTCACGCGCGCCGGCTCGAACACGGCACCGGAGATCGCGTCGAGCTCGCGGCACGTGGAGGCGTAGTAGCGGGCGAAGTCGACGGCCTCGCTGACCTCCACGTCGGCCTCGGCGAACACCTTTCCGGTCTCCGCCGCGGCCACCTCGATCAGCTCCCCGCGCCGACCGTCGAGCGCGGCGGCGGCCCGCAGCAGCACCTCCGCGCGCTCCGCC
>NZ_SSDO01000258.1:0-3187 GCF_004794395.1 Microbacterium sp. K41
CGCCCGGCATGCGCAGGTGGCGCGCGAACGCGTCGGACCGCGCCTCCTCGACCCCCGCGACCGCCCTGGCCGCCATCCATGCGAACACCCCGGCCGCGTCGAACGGGCCGCGGTACGGCAGGGCCAGGTCGATCGCCCCCGGCACGTCGGACGCCGGAGTGCGTCGCCGCGCCCGCAGCTCGCCCGGCGTGAGGCCGAACACCTCGCGGATCGTGTCGTTGCACTGGCGGATGCTCTGGAACCCCGCGGCGAACGCCACATCCGCCACCGGCATGTCCGTGCCCACGAGCAGCATGCGGGCCGTGTGCGCGCGGTGCGCCCTGGCGAGCGCGAGCGGGCCCGCGCCGAGCTCGGTCGTCAGCAGCCGCGTGAGGTGCCGGCTGGAGTAACCCAGGCGGGCGGCGAGGCCCGGCACGCCCTCACGCTCCACGACCCCGGTCGCGATCAGCCGCATGGCGCGCGCCGCCGTGTCTCCGCGCACGTCCCACGCGGGCGACCCCGGTGCGGCCTCGGGCAGGCAGCGCTTGCAGGCGCGGTAGCCGGCCTCATGCGCGGCCGCACTCGTGGGATAGAACGTGACGTTCTGCGGCTTCGGGGTGCGGGCAGGGCAGCTCGGCCGGCAGTAGATCCCGGTCGAGCGGACCGCGGTCACGAACTGCCCGTCGAAGCGGGTGTCGCGCGCACTGATGGCGCGGTACCGCTCGTCGAAGTCGATCACGGGGAGGCTCATGTCCTCCACTCTGCCACCGACCACCGACCCCGGCTGGCGGAAATCGGACACGACAGTGAAGGCCCCGGAGACGACGGAACCCGCCCTCCCGAGGAGAGCGGGTCCCGGACGCGGATGCGCGGAGGTCAGTGGAAGAAGTGACGCTCCCCGGTGAAGAACATCGTCACGCCCGCCTTGCGCGCGGCGTCGACGACCTCCTCGTCGCGCACCGACCCACCCGGCTGCACGATCGCGGTGACCCCCGCGTCGATGAGCACCTGCGCACCGTCGGCGAACGGGAAGAAGGCATCGGAGGCGGCGACCGATCCGGCCGCCCTGTCGCCCGCTCGCTCGACCGCGAGGCGGCACGAGTCGACGCGGTTGACCTGACCCATGCCGACGCCGACCGTGGCGTTGTCCTTCGCCAGCACGATCGCGTTCGACTTCACGGCGCGGCAGGCCTTCCACGCGAAGATCAGGTTCTCCATCTCCTCGTCGCTCGGACGCTCACCCGACACCAGCTCCCAGTCCTTCGCGACCGACACGATGTCGTCGGGGAAGCGGTCGGCGTCCTGCAGCAGCAGCCCGCCCGACACCAGCCGCACGTCCATGCGCTCCTGCTGCCAGTCCTCGGGCAGCTGCAGCAGACGCAGGTTCTTCTTGGCCTTGAACACCTCGAGCGCGGCGGGCTCGAACGACGGCGCGACGATGACCTCGGTGAAGATGTCCTTCAGGTTCTCGGCCATCTTCAGCGTGACGGTGCCGTTCGCGGCGATGACCCCGCCGTACGCCGAGACCGGGTCGCACTCGTGTGCGCGCAGGTGGGCGCTGGCGATCGGGTCGAGCGCGTTCGGCGCGGTCGTGGCGATCCCGCACGGGTTCGCGTGCTTGATGATCGCGACGGCGGGCTTGATCATGTCGTACGCGGCGCGCAGCGCGGCATCCGCGTCGACGTAGTTGTTGTACGACATCTCCTTGCCCTGCAGCTGCGTGGCCTGGGCGATGCCGTGGCCGCCGGCGCGGGTGTAGATGGCCCCGCGCTGGTGCGAGTTCTCGCCGTAGCGGAGGGTCGCGAGGCGCTCGGCCTGGATCGTGAGGTGTGCGGGGAGATCCCCGGGCTCGGTGAGCGTGCCCTCGGCGAACCACTGCGCCACGGCCGTGTCGTAGGCGGCGGTGTGGGCGAAGGCGCGCGCGGCGAGCTCACGGCGCTGGCCGAGCGTGGTGCCGCCGTCGGCGACGGCCGACACGATCGCCGGGTAGGACTCGGGCGAGACCACGATCGCGACGTTCGCGTGGTTCTTCGCCGCAGCGCGGACCATGGCGGGCCCGCCGATGTCGATCTGCTCCACGACGTCGTCGCCCACGGCGCCGGAGGCCACGGTCTCCACGAACGGGTACAGGTTCACCACCACCAGCTCGAACGGGGCGATGTCGAGCTCCGCGAGCTGGCGCTCGTGATCCTCGAGGCGCAGGTCGGCGAGCAGGCCGCCGTGCACCTTGGGGTGCAGCGTCTTCACGCGGCCGTCGAGCATCTCGGCCACGCCCGTGACCGCGGCCACGTCGGTGACCTCGAAGCCGGCGTCGCGGATGGTCGAGGCGGTCGAGCCGGTCGACACGATCTCGACCCCGGCGTCGGCGAGGGCCGCGGCGAGCACGAGCAGATCGGTCTTGTCGCTGACCGAGACGAGGGCGCGCCGGATCGGCACGGTGTCGCGATCGCGGTAGAGCGTGGGGTCGTGGCGGGGGCCGGCCATGATGGGCTCCTTCGTGCGGGGGCGTGCGGGGGTTCGGGGGGGGTCAGGTCAGGACGAGATCGCCGGTCGCGATGCGACGGACGACGTCGATGAGCAGGCGGCGCTCGACGGGCTTGATGCGCTCGTGCAGGGTGTGCTCGGTGTCGTCGGCGCGGATCGGGACGCGCTCCTGCGCCAGGATCGGCCCGGTGTCCACGCCGTCGTCGACCACGATCACGCTCGCCCCGGTCTCGCGCACCCCGGCCGCGAGGGCGTCGCGCACTCCGTGTGCCCCGGGGAACTCCGGGAGGTACGCCGGGTGCGTGTTGATGATCCGCGGGGCGTACGCGGCGACCAGCGACGCGGGCAGCAGACGCATGAGCCCGCTGAGGACCACCAGGTCGGGACTCCACACCGCCAGCTGCCTGCCGAGCTCCTCGCCCCAGGCCTCGCGGCTCTCGTGCTCGTGCCACGGAACGGTGAAGCTGGGGATGCCGAACTCCTCGGCATGCGCCAGCCCCTCTGCTTCGCGATCCGCGCCGACGACGACCACCCTGGCCGGGAAATCGGGGTGACGAGCGGCCTCGAGGAGGGCGCGAAGGTTCGAGCCGGCGCCCGAGATGAGAACGGCGACCGTGAGCACGCGCCCAGTCTACCGGCGCGCGGGGACCGCCCCGTGCGGCCTCGTGCGCGGGCGGCGGGACTCAGCTGCGCCGGTCGCGGTCGTCGCCGTCGGGCAGCGGCG
>NZ_SSDO01000259.1:0-18297 GCF_004794395.1 Microbacterium sp. K41
CCCGCTCCAGCCGTCCTCCCATCCCCACCAGGCCGCGCGTGAGACCGCGCTCGGCTCCGGCACCGTCGGGCACCGCGTCGTCGCGCGAGCGCATCGGTGCGCGGTAGGCCAGCGGCTCCGCGACGACCTCGGGGCCGGAGGCGGCGGGAGGCTCTTTCACGAGAGCGGCACGAGGGTCGCGTCGATGTCGGCGCCGTCGATCACGACCGTCATCAGGGTGCACACGGGCTGACGGCGGCGGTCGGTCGGCGACCCCGGGTTCAGCAGACGCAGGCCGCGCGGGGTCACCGTGTCCCACGGGATGTGCGAGTGCCCGAACACCAGGAGGTCGTCGTCGGGGAACGCCGCGTCCATGCGTCGCTCCCGCCCCGCCGCGCCCCCGGTCTCGTGGATCACCGCGACGGACGTGTCCTCCACCCGGAACCGGGCGACCTCGGGCAGCCGGCCGCGCAGACCGGGGCCGTCGTTGTTGCCGAACACGGCGTGCAGCACCGCGGCGCGCTCGGCGAGGAGATCGAGCGTGGCCTCGTCGACCCAGTCGCCCGCGTGCACCACCACGTCGGCCTCGTCGACGGCGCGCAGCACGGCGTCGGGCAGTCGCTTGGCGCGCTTCGGCACGTGCGTGTCGGCTAGCAGCAGCATCCGCGTCGTCATATCGGCTCCCCCGCGTCGTGTGCTCCGCGTCGTGCGTTCCGTGTCGTGTGCTCCGACTCTACGGGGGTGGCGCGCCGCCGGGACCGGGCAGCGTCATCCGCGTTCAGGCAACTCCCAGGAAGGCGTAGACTCGCCCGGGTCCTGGTATACCAGCGGCGACATCCGAGAAAGAGACCCCATGAGCAGCGCCCCCGCCCCCGCGAATCCCCGCTCGCGCGTCATCACCGCGAGCCTCGTCGGCACCACCATCGAGTTCTACGACTTCTACGTCTACGCGACGGCAGCGGTCCTGGTGTTCCCGACGCTCTTCTTCCCCAGCACCAACGACACCGCCTCGCTGCTGTCGTCGTTCGCCGTGTTCGGCGCCGCGATGGTCGCCCGCCCGATCGGCGCAGTCGTGTTCGGCCACTTCGGCGACAAGTTCGGCCGCAAGGCGACGCTCGTCGCGTCCCTGCTCACGATGGGCATCGCGACCTTCGTGATCGGCCTGCTGCCCACGTTCCAGCAGATCAGCTGGGTCGCGCCGCTGCTGCTTCTCGTGCTGCGCCTCGCCCAGGGCTTCGCGCTCGGCGGCGAGTGGTCGGGCGCGGCGCTGGTCGCGACCGAGAACGCCCCGAAGGGCAAGCGCGCCTGGTACGGGTCGTTCCCGCAGCTGGGTGCGCCCCTCGGGTTCATCATCGCGAACGGCATCTTCCTCGCCATCAATTTCGCCCTGCCCCACCCCGAGGACCCGGCGCTGAAGTCGGAGGCGTTCCTGTCGTGGGGCTGGCGGGTGCCGTTCCTGTTCTCGGCCGTCATGGTCATCATCGGCCTGTGGGTGCGCCTGCGCCTGGTCGAGTCGGACACGTTCAAGAAGGCGGAGAAGACCGGCGCCATCCGCAAGCTGCCGCTGGCCACCGTCTTCCGCCACCACTGGAAGCAGCTGATCCTCGGCACGTTCATCATGCTGGCGACCTACGTGCTGTTCTACCTGATGACGAACTTCACCCTGACGTACGGCACCAAGGCCGCCGACGTGGAGACCGCGTCGGCCGCCGCCCGCGCCGCCGCGGAGGCGACCGGCAAGGACTTCGACCCCACGGCGTTCGCGGCCCAGTTCTACCCGGGGCTCGGCTTCGGCTACACCGACTTCGTGCTGATGCAGATCATCGGCGTGGTGTTCTTCGGCATCTTCACGCTGCTGTCGGGTCCGATCGCCGACGCCATCGGCCGCCGCAAGCTGCTGCTGTGGGTCACGGGCCTCATCGTGGTGTTCGGCCTGTCGTTCAACCTCTTCCTGCTGCCCCAGGCCGACCCGAAGTTCACGGGCGCGCTCACGCAGGCGTTCCTGGTGTTCGGGTTCATGCTCATGGGCACGACGTTCGGCCCGATGGGCGCGCTGCTGCCCGAGCTGTTCCCGACGAACGTGCGCTACTCCGGCTCCGCGATCGCCTACAACGTGTCGTCGATCCTCGGCGCGGCCGTGGCCCCGTTCATCGCCGTGGCACTGTGGGCGGCGGTCGGCGGCGAGCCGTGGCTGGTCGGCGTGTACCTCTCCTCGATGGCCGTGCTCACCTTCGTGGCGCTGATCTTCACGCCGGAGACGAAGGACCACGACTACGAGGACGACCTGGGGCTGGCGGCCTCCGCCGAGCTCTGAGCGCCCGACGACGCACCCCGGAACGGCCGCCCTCCCCGCGAGGTGCGGCCGTTTCCGCGTCTCCGGGCCGCCGTCCGCGCACGGGACGGCTCAGAGGACGACGACGTCGCAGTACCCCGCCGCGTTCTGTCGACAACGAGCGTCAACAGAGATTGACAACGGTGGCGCGCGTCAATGATCATTGACGCAGGAGGTGTCCGATGAACACGACCACGATCGCCCAGGCCGAGGGCGGCGAGCCGCTCGCCGAGCTGCACCGCCTGGCCGGGCTCCGCATCGAGATCGCTCGCGCCGAGGAGGCGCAGGTGCGCCGCGCGCGCAACGACGGCTACTCGTGGCAGGCGATCGCCAGCGCCCTGGGCGTGACCAAGCAGGCCGCGCATCGCCGCTTCGGGCGCCACTGAGTGCATACAGCAGCCGCATAGGAACCGACCGGCCCCCGAGTACGGTCGAAGTACCCCCCTCTCCAGATCGAGGTCCCGCATGTCCACCACGGCGACAGCACGCCGACGCCGCCGGGGCGCACAGCCCGACGGCCCTCGCGCCACCTTCCGTCAGCTCCTTCCCTTCCTGTTCGAGCACAAGCGCACCCTCATCGTCGTCGCGATCCTCAGCGTCATCGGCGCGGCGACCTCGCTCGTGCAGCCGGTGCTGGTCGGCCAGGTCATCGAGGCCGTGCAGACCGACGGCACGATCGGGGTCCTGGTGTGGCTGCTGGTCGGCTTCGTGATCGTGTCGTCGATCATCTCCGGCTTCCAGCACTACCTGCTGCAGCGCACCGGCACGGCCGTGGTGTACTCCAGCCGGCGCAAGCTCATCGCGCGCATCCTGCACCTGCCCACCGCGGAGTTCGACGCCCGCCGCACCGGCGACCTCGTCTCGCGCGTCGGCACCGACACCACCCTGCTGTACGCCGTGCTCACGCAGGGTCTCGCCGATGCGGTCGGCAGCGCGGTGCTGTTCGTGGGCGCCCTGGTCGCGATGCTGCTGATCGATCCGGTGCTGCTGCTGCTCATCGTGGTCGTGATCGGCGTCTCGGTCGTGGTCGTGGTGTCGCTCAGCGGCCGCATCCGCACCGCGTCGACCGCCCAGCAGGAGAAGGTGGGCGAACTCGCCTCCGGCGTCGAGCGTGCCGTGGGCTCGATCCGCACCATCCGCGCCTCGGGGGCGACCGAGCGCGAGACCGCAGCCGTCTCCGACCGGGCCGCCGAGGCCTACGGCATCGGTGTGCGCATCGCCAAGATCTCGTCTCTCGTGGTGCCGGTCTCGGGCATCGCCCTGCAGCTGTCACTCCTGGTGGTGCTGGGCGTGGGCGGGTTCCGTGTGGCCGCCGGCGCCATCACGATCGCCTCGCTGATCGCGTTCATCATGTTCCTGTTCCTGCTCGTGATGCCGCTCGCCACCACGTTCGGGGCGATCACCTCGGTGAACCAGGCCCTCGGCGCGCTCGGCCGCATCCAGGAGGTGCTCGACCTGCCCACCGAGTCGCAGGACGACGCCGCCACCGCCGCCTCGATCCCCCGCGAGGCCGACGACCCCACGGCGCCCGCGATCGAGTTCCGCGATGTGCGCTTCCGCTACCCCGCGAACGTCGTGGCCGCACGACAGGCCGCGGCGAAGGCGGCCAAGGATCTGCTCGCCGACGCTCACCTCGACTCCGCCGAGCCGGTGCCCGCCGACGCCGAGGCCGCCGATCACGAGGTGCTGCGCGGCGTGTCGTTCGCGGTGCCGCGCGGCGCCCGGGTGGCGCTGGTCGGTCCGAGCGGCGCGGGCAAGAGCACGATCCTGTCGCTCATCGAGCGCTTCTACGACCCCACGGGCGGCGCCATCCGCGTGCACGGCCACGACGCCCGCACGTACCCGCGGGAGGAGCTGCGCGCGCAGTTCGGCTACGTCGAGCAGGACGCCCCGACCCTCGCCGGCACCCTCGCCGAGAATCTGCGCCTCGCGTCGCCCGACGCCAGCGACGCCGACTGCGAGCGGGTGCTGCGCGCCGTGAACCTCGGCGACGTGCTCGAACGCAGCCCCCTCGGCGTGGACGCCCCGGTCGGCGAGGACGGCGTGATGCTGTCGGGCGGCGAGCGTCAGCGCCTCGCCATCGCGCGCGCACTGCTCACGGACGCCCCGATCCTGCTGCTGGACGAGTCCACGTCGTCGCTCGACGGCGTGAACGAGCAGCGCATGCGCGAGGCCATCGAGGCGGCGTCCACCGACCGCACCCTCGTCGTGATCGCCCACCGGCTGTCGACGGTCGTCGACAGCGACCTCATCGTCGTGTTGCAGGATGGCTCGGTCGTCGGCCAGGGCACCCACGCGGAGCTGGTCGAGTCGACGCCGCTGTACCGCGACCTCGCGCGTCACCAGCTCCTCGCCTGACCGCACTCGCACGGGCAACGCGAAGGCGGGGTGCCGGAGACCACTCAGCCATGGGTTCGTCTCCGACGCCCCGCCTTCGCGGGTCTGGGGGCCACGGGGGCCCGAAGGTGCCGGCTCCCCCGAACCGGCACCGGTCTGGGGGCTACGACGCCTTCGCGAGCCGGTAGCGCAGCGAGGCCAGCTCGGTGCGCAGCGCCGCGGGCACGCGGTCGCCGAAGGTGTCGTAGAACTCCTCGGTCAGGTCGGCCTCGACCTTCCATGCCTCCGGGTCGACCGAGAAGAGCTCCTCCAGGTCTTCCGCCGGCAGGTCGAGCCCGTCGAGGTTGAGGTCCTCCGCACGCGGCAGCCGTCCGATGGGGCTGTCGACGGCGGGCACGGCGCCCGAGATGCGGCGGATGATCCAGTCGACCACGCGGGAGTTGTCGCCGAAGCCGGGCCACAGGAAGCGCCCGTCGGCCCCGCGGCGGAACCAGTTGACCTGGAAGATGCGCGGTGCCCGGTCGAAGCGCAGGCCGCGGCCCACCTTCAGCCAGTGCCCGAAGTAGTCGGCCATGTTGTAGCCGCAGAACGGCAGCATCGCGAACGGGTCGCGGCGCAGCTCGCCCACGGTGCCCTCGGCCGCCGCGGTGCGCTCGGACGAGATGTTCGAGCCGAGGAACACGCCGTGCGTCCAGTCGGTGGCCTCCACCACGAGCGGGACGTTGCTCGCGCGACGCCCGCCGAACAGGATCACGTCGAGCGGCACGGCCTCCTCCCAGTCCTCCGAGATCTGCGGGCACTGCGCCGCCGACACCGTGAAGCGCGAGTTGGGGTGCGCCGCCGGACGACCCGAGTCGGGCGTCCAGTCGTTGCCCTCCCAGTCGATCAGGTGCGCGGGCGCCTCGTCGGTCAGCCCCTCCCACCACACGTCGCCGTCGGGCCGGAGCGCGACGTTCGTGAAGATCGTGTTGCCCCACAGCGTCTCGACGGCCGTGACGTTGGTGGACTCGCCCGTGCCCGGCGCGACACCGAAGAAGCCGGCCTCGGGGTTGATGGCCCACAGTCGCCCGTCCTCGCCCGGACGGATCCAGGCGATGTCGTCGCCGAGCGTCTCGACCCGCCATCCCGGGATCGTCGGACGCAGCATCGCGAGGTTCGTCTTGCCGCACGCCGAGGGGAACGCGGCAGCGACGTGGTAGGCCGTGCCCTGCGGATCGATCACGCGGATGAGCAGCATGTGCTCGGCGAGCCAGCCCTCGTCGCGGGCGATCACCGAGGCGATGCGCAGCGCGAAGCACTTCTTCGCGAGGATCGCGTTGCCGCCGTAGCCGGAGCCGTACGAGTAGACCTCGAGCGTCTCGGGGAAGTGCACGATGTACTTCTCGTCGTTGCACGGCCACTCGACGTCGGGCTCGCCCGCGGCCAGCGGAGCGCCCACCGAGTGGACGGTCTTGACCCACGGCGCCCCGTCCGCGATCTGGCGGGTGACGGCGTCGCCCACCCGGGTCATGATGCCGATCGAGGCGACCGCGTAGGCGCTGTCGGTGATCTGCACGCCGATGTGCGAGAGCGGTCCGCCGACGCGACCCATCGAGAACGGGACGACGTACATCGTGCGACCGCGCATCGAGCCCGCGAAGATCTCGGTCATGGTGGCGCGCATCTCGGCGGGGTCCGCCCAGTTGTTGGTGGGACCGGCGTCCTCCTCGCGCTCCGAGGCGATGAAGGTGCGCCCCTCGGTGCGGGCGACGTCGCTCGGGTGCGAGCGGGCGAGGTACGAGCCGGGACGCCACTCCGGGTTGAGCTTGATGAGCTTGCCCTCGTCGACCAGCCCGCGCAGCAGCCAGTCGTTCTCGGCGCGGGAGCCGTCGACCCAGTGCACGGCGTCGGGCTGGGTGAGCGCCCGGATCTCCTCGACCCACGCGAGCAGCTCGGCCATCGCGGGGGTGTCGGAGGAGGGGGCCGTGCCGAACGTGCGCATCGTCGCGACGGGAGACGTGCGGGGGGTGATGACTTCGGCCATGGCCATGACTGCTCCTTAGAAGTGTGGGGCGTTGCACCTATCTTCTTCCGCCTCCACACCGACTTTCGGACAAATCGGGCCGAAAGAATCGATGTTCTTTCGCTACACTCAAAACCATGCCGCCCTCCGGACTCCACCTCACGACGCTCGGTCACCGCATCCGCCACCACCGCCTGCAGAAGGGGTACACGCTCGACGAGCTCGGCGCCGTCGTCGGGGTCGCCGGCTCGCAGCTCAGCCTCATCGAGAACGGCAAGCGCGAACCCAAGCTCTCCCTGCTCCAGGCGATCGCGCACGCCACGGGCACCGAGGTCACCGACCTCATCTCCGGCGAGCCGCCCAACCGCCGTGCGGCGCTCGAGATCGAGCTGGAGCGCGCGCAGGAGAGCCCGGTGTTCCGCCAGCTCGGCGTCGCGCCCGTGCGCGTCACGAAGGGCATGAGCGACGAGACCATCGAGTCGATCCTCGGGCTGCACAACGAGCTGCAGCGGAGGGAGCGCGAGGCGATCGCGACCCCCGAGGAGGCCAGGCGCGCGAACACCGAGCTGCGGCTGCGGATGCGCGCACAGAACAACTACCTGCCCGAGATCGAGAAGCTCGCCGAGAAGCAGCTCAAGGCGGCCGGGCACACGCAGGGGGCCCTCACCCACCGCACCGTGAGCATCATGGCGGAGAAGCTCGGCTTCGAGCTCATCTACGTCAACGACCTGCCGCACTCCACCCGCTCGGTGACCGACCTCGAGAACGGCCGCATCTATCTGCCGCCCGCCTCCATCCCCGGCGGACACGGCCTGCGCTCGATGGCACTGCAGGCCATGGCCCACCGCCTGCTCGGGCACACCCCGCCCACCGACTACGCCGACTTCCTGCAGCAGCGCCTGGAGATCAACTACTTCGCCGCCTGCTGCCTGATGCCCGAGACCGCCGCCGTCGCTTTCCTGCAGCAGGCGAAGAAGGACCGCAACCTCGCCGTCGAGGACTTCCGCGACGGCTTCGGCGTCACGCACGAGGCCGCCGGCATGCGGATGACCAACCTGATGACGCAGCACCTGGGCATGTCGCTGCACTTCCTGCGCGTCGACTCGACCGGAGCCATCACCCGCGTCTACGAGAACGACGGGCTGCCGCTGCCGATGGACGTCACCGGCGCCGTCGAGGGCCAGCGCGTGTGCCGCAAGTTCCAGGCGCGCTCCGCCTTCACGCAGCAGAACCGCACGGTCGAGCACCACCAGTACACCGACACCCCGTCCGGGACGTTCTGGTGCTCCACCCAGACCGGCTCCTCCACCGACGGCGAGTTCTCCGTCACGGTCGGCGTGCCGTTCGACGACGCCCGCTGGTGGCGGGGCAGGGAGACGAGCGACCGCGCCGTGTCGACGTGCCCCGACGAGGCGTGCTGCCGGCGCCCCTCGACCGAGCTGACCGAGCGCTGGCAGGGGCGGGCGTGGCCGAGCGCTCGCGTGCACACGCACATGTTCTCGCCGCTCCCCCGCGGCGCCTTCCCCGGCGTTGACGACAACGAGGTGTACGACTTCCTCGCGCGGCACGCGAGCGAGTGATTAAGATATATTCAATTCACTCATTGCCAGCCTCCCAGGGAGCCCCGTGACCGAGCAGACCCCCGCCGCCGACACCGCAGCGACCGAGACGTTCACCTCGCGCCGCCACCGCATCACGGCGGGTGGACGCACGCTCGACTACACGGCGGGCGCCGGCACCGTGATCGTGCGCGACGACGAGCACACCCCGCTCGCCAGCGTCTTCTACACGTCCTACGTGGCCGACCGCGAGGAGGGCGCTGCGCCGCGACCGGTGACCTTCCTGTTCAACGGCGGACCCGGCTCCGCCAGCCTGTGGCTCAACATCGGCGGCTTCGGCGTCAAGCGCACCCCCACCAACACGCCGAAGGCGACCCCACCCGCTCCCTACGCGTGGGGCGACAACCCGCACACGCTGCTCACCGAGTCCGACCTCGTCTTCATCGACGCCCCCGGCACCGGCTACTCGCGACTGCTGGGCGACACCGCGCCCGCGCAGGTATGGGGCGTCGACCAGGACGTCGACGCGTTCGCGAAGGCGATCACCCGGTGGCTCACCCTCACGAACAACTGGAACGCCCCGCGGTTCCTGTTCGGCGAGTCGTACGGCACCACGCGCGCCGCATCCCTCGTGCACCGCCTGCAGAACCAGGGCCTCGACTTCAACGGCGTCGTGCTGCTGTCCACCGTGCTGAACTGGGGCGAGAGCAACCTCGGCGGCCCGCGCGAGTACATCAACCTGCTGCCCTCGTTCGCCGCGACCGCCTGGTATCACGGCAGGGCGCGCACCGAGCACACCGAGCTGGAGCCGTTCCTGGTGGAGGCCAGGGCCTTCGCGCAGGGACCCTTCGCGGCCGCCCTGCTGCAGGGCGACCTGATCCCGTCCGAGGTCGAAGACGAGGTCGCCGCGCGCATGAGCGCCCTCGTCGGTCTCGATGCCGACGACCTGAAGAAGCACCACTTCCGCATCGGCATGGAGCAGTACCGCTACGCGCTGCTCGCCGACGAGGGTCGCGTGATCGGCCGGTTCGACACCCGCTTCACCGCCGAGCACCAGTACGTGGTGGGCGGCGGCTCGCACGACCCCGCCACCGACGACGCCGCCACCGCCGGGGTGAACAGCGCGCACCTGTCGACCTACCGCGCGCACCTCGTCGACGACATCGGCTACACCAGCGACCTGCACTACCGGCACCTGCACAACATGCCCATCTCGCGGGCCTGGGACTGGAAGCACAAGGCGCCGGGCGTCGACGCCCCCCAGCTCGTGCCCGACGTGTCGCTCGACCTGTCGGCGGCGGTGCGGCGCAACCCGAACCTCCGCGTGTTCGTGATGGGCGGGTACTACGACCTCGCGACCCCGTTCTTCGGGCCGGAGGTCGACGTGGCGCACCTGTACCTCGCCCCCGCGCTGCGCGACAACATCCGTTTCGCGTTCTACGAGTCCGGCCACATGACGTTCGTGGACGAAGATGCCGTCGTGCGCATGAAGAGCGACCTCGACGACTTTTACCGCGACGCCACCGCGCGCTGATGAGCGCACGCGAGACGACGGGCCGACTCGGAGAGCGGGAGTACGTCGCGCGGGTGGAGGAGCTGCCGCTGCGGCGCTCCGACGGCACGCCGCAGGGCACGCTGTCGGCGTTCAGCTATACGGTCGACGCACCCGGCCGGCCGGTGCTGTTCCTCACCAACGGCGGGCCCGGCGTCTCGTCGATCTACCTGCACCTGAGCGGCATCGGACCGTGGCGGGCGCGCGTCCCGGTGGACACGGACGACGCCGGCCAGCCGCCGTACGGCATCGAGGAGAGCCCGTCGAGCATCCTCGACGTCGCCGACCTCGTGTTCCTCGACGCACCGGGCACCGGCTTCGGCACGTTCGCGGACGACGCCGACCGCTCGCTCTTCCGCACCGTGGAGGGCGACGCCGACGCGGTCGCCGCCGCGATCGGCGACTGGCGCGACCGGCACGGCCGCTGGGACGCGCCCACGTACTTCCTCGGCGAGAGCTACGGCACGCTGCGCGCGGCGTTCCTGGCGACGAACCCGCACAGCATGGACACGGCGCCGCTGGCCGGGATCGCGCTGCTCGGTCAGGCGGTGAACATCCAGGAGACGCAGGACCGGCCGGGGAGCATCGTCGGAGCCCTCGCCAACCTGCCCTACAAGGCCGCCACCGCCTGGTACCACGGCACGGGGTCGCGCGGGCACGCCACGGTCGAGGACGCCATCGCGGACGCCCTCGACTTCGCGCGCGGCGACCTGGCCGCG
Organism: Microbacterium sp. K41; assembly: GCF_004794395.1. Taxonomy (NCBI): domain Bacteria; kingdom Bacillati; phylum Actinomycetota; class Actinomycetes; order Micrococcales; family Microbacteriaceae; genus Microbacterium; species Microbacterium sp. K41. Next base: position 10,481 of record NZ_SSDO01000259.1, read on the forward strand.
GCCATGCTGCAGGGCGACGAGCTGCCGGCGGGCGACCGGGACGCGGTCGCCGAGCGGTTGTCCGCCATGATCGGCCTCCCCGCCGACGAGCTCGTGCGCGACCGACTGTGGATCAGCAAGACCGACTTCCGCGAACGGCTGCTCGAGGGCCAGGTGCTGGGCGTCACGGACAGTCGCTACCGTGCCCCCGCCGCCGACCGCCGTGTCGGCGAGCTCGGCCACGACCCCGCCGACACCGCGCTCTCCCCGCGCTACGTCACCGGGCTGTCGCGTCTGCGGCTCGACGTGTTCGGCGACGACTCCGCGCGACCGTACCGGGTCGTCGACACGGAGGCCGGCCGTGACTGGGACTGGCAGGAGGAGGGCGCCGCCGCGTTCCCCACCTACGGCCGACCGTCGCCGTTCCACACCTACCCCTACCCGGCGCGGCTCTCGCGGTGGATGAAGCAGAACCCGCACGCGCGGCTCTTCCTCGGCACGGGCGTGTACGACGCGCTGACCACCGTGGGGGCCGCCGACCATCTGCTGCGGCACTTCGGCCTGCCCCGCGAACGCACCACCTCGCACTGGTACCGGGCCGGGCACATGATGTACAGCGACCCGGCGGTCGCGGCGCAGCTGAACGCCGACCTCCGCGCGTTCCTGACGGCCTGAGGCAGGGCTCAGGCGCTGAGGCGGCCGAGCGCGAGGGCGGCGAGCGCCGCGGCCTGATCCGCGAGCACCGCGTCGTCGAACACGACGGTCGGCGAGTGGTTCGGGGACGCCGTCTCCAGGTCGACCTCGTCGGGGGTGGCGCGCAGGAACAGGAACGCGCCCGGCACCTGCTCCAGCACGAACGAGAAGTCCTCCGACCCCATCACGGGGTGTGCGGTCTCCCACACCCGCTCCTCGCCGAACAGGCCGCTCAGGGTGCTGCGCACGTGCGCGACGGCCTGCGGGTCGTTCACGGTGGGCGCGCACAGGATGGTGACGTCGACCTCGACCGTGCAGTCGTGCGCCGCCGCGATCTCCTGCACCAGGGCGGGGATCTCGGTCTGCACGCGGGCGCTGTTCTCGTGCGAGAGCACGCGCACCGACGCCACGAGCGACGCCGTGTCGGAGATGATGTTGCGGGCGGGTCCGCCGGCGTGCAGCTGTGTGACGCTCAGCACCACCGGGTCGAACACGTCGAAGCGCCGCGTGACGAACGCCTGCAGCGCCGTCACGAGCTCCGCGGCCACCGGCACGGGGTCCCGCGTGAGGTGCGGGGCCGACGCGTGTCCCCCGGACCCGGTGATCGTGACCTCCACCTCGATCGCGCCCGCCATCAGCGCACCGGGTCGCGTGGAGAACACCCCGAACTCACCGGGGACCACGTGGATGCCGAACGCGGCCACCGGCCGCGAGCCGGTGACGTCGAGCAGTCCCTCGGCCAGCATGCGGGTGGCACCGTCGCCGAGCTCCTCGCCCGGCTGGAACATCAGGAGCACGTCGCCGTGCAGATCGTCGCGACGGGCGGCGAGCAGCTGCGCCGCGCCGACGAGACCCGCCACGTGCAGGTCGTGTCCGCACGCGTGCATGCGCTCCCCCGTGGCGGCATAGTCGAGACCGGTCTCCTCGGTGAGCGGCAGTGCGTCCATGTCGGCGCGCAGCAGCACGGTCGGGCCGGGATGCGCGCCGCGGATGACGGCGGCGATCGAGCTCAGTCCCGCGCCGAGGGTCACCTCGACGCCCAGCGGCTCGAGCGCATCGAGGATCCGCCGCTGCGTGCGCGGCAGTTCGAGCCCGAGCTCCGGATCGGCGTGGATCGCGCGGCGCAGGCCGACCAGACCGGGGAGCAGATCGCGGGCGTCGTCGCGCAGACCGGTGGTGGGGTGGAGCAGGGTCATCAGTGTCCGATCGCGTGCAGGAGGTGGTCGGTGCCGGCGTTCTGGATGCGCGGGATCGCGGCGACGAGGGACTGCGTGTAGGTGTGCTGCGGATTCGAGACGATCTCGTCCGCGTCGCCGTGCTCGACGATCCGCCCCTTGCGCATCACGGCCGTGGTGTCGGCGATGTACCGCACGGCGGCGAGGTTGTGGGTGATGAACAGCACCGAGAGCTCCAGCTCGCGCTGCAGATCGCGCACCAGGTTCAGCACGGCACCCTGCACCGACGCATCGAGCGCCGACGTGATCTCGTCGGCGATGATGAGCCGCGGCTTCACGGCCAGACAGCGGGCGATCGCGACGCGCTGCCGCATGCCGCCGGACAGCTGAGACGGATACTGGTCGACCGTGCCCGGCTTCAGGCGCACCAGCCGCAACAGCTCCTTCACGCCGTCGGCGCGCGCCTTGGCGTTGCCGCTGCCGTGCAGCGTGAGCGCCTCGTCGAGCGTGTCGCCGATGGTCATGCGTGGATTCAGCGAGGAGTACGGGTCCTGGAAGATCATCTGCACGTCGCGGGCGCGCGCGAGGCGCTGCCGCCCGGTCGCCGGTCGCAGCTCCTCGCCGTCGAGCAGCAGGCGTCCGGCCGTGGCCGGCTGGAGACCGGCGATGACGCGCGCGATGGTGGACTTGCCCGAGCCGGACTCCCCGACCAGTCCGACGATGCTGCCGTGCGGCACCGTGAGCGACACGCCGTCCACGGCGTTGAACGACGAGTCGCCGTGCCCGAAGGTCACCACCAGATCGTCGACGACGAGCTCGGCCATCAGCGCACCTCCTGCGTGGTCTGCGTGGTCTGCGACCCGGTGAGCACGACCGGCTCCCCGAGGATGCCCTCGATCGGCACGCCGTCCTGCGGGTGCCAGCAGGCCACGCGACCGCCGTGACCGTGGGCCACCGGCTCCGGGGTGACCGCGCGGCACTGCTCGGTCGCGAACGGGCAGCGCGGAGCGAACCCGCAGCCCACGAGCGGCAGCGAGAGGTCCGGCGGCTCGCCGGGGATCGTCGCGAGCGGCTGGGTGCGATCGGTGTCGAGGTCGGGCAGCGACTCGGCGAGCGCACGCGTGTAGGGGTGCGCGAGCTTCTCGGGCGTCGCGAGCAGGCGCACATCCACGTCCTCCACGATGCGTCCCGCGTACATCACCAGGATGCGCTGGCACAGCTCGGCGAGCACGGCGATGTCGTGCGACACCACGATCGCGGCCGCCCCGGTCTCCTCGCACTCGCGGCGGAGCAGCGCGAGCACACGCTGCTGCACCGTCACGTCGAGGGCCGTGGTGGGCTCGTCGGCGATGATGAGTCGCGGCTTGCCGATCTGCGACATCGCGATGAGCGCGCGCTGCCGCATGCCGCCCGAGTACTCGTGCGGGAACTGCCGGGAGCGCCGCTCCGGCTCGTCGATCGCGACGTCCTTCAGCGCGGCGACGGCCTTCTGATGTGCGGCGCCACGGGCATCCCTGGCGTGGAAACGCGGGATCTCGGCGAGCTGCGTGCCCACGCGCAGCGCCGGGTTGAGCGCCGTGAGCGAATCCTGGAACACGACGCCGATCTTCGTGCCGAGCCGCTTCTTCATCACGGCGGGCGGCAGGTCGAGCACGTCGTCGCCATCGAAGCGCACCTCCTGCGCGGTCACGGCGGCGCCCGCGGCGGACAGCTGGGCGACCGCCATCAGCGCCACCGACTTGCCGCTGCCGGACTCGCCGACGACGCCGACGATCTCCCCCGGTGCGACCGAGAACGAGACGTCCTGCACGGGACGCACCCACCCGGACGGCGAGGGGAACGAGACCGACAGGCCGTCGACCACGAGCAGCGCGTCGTCGTCGGCCACCCGCTCGCGGGCCTCGACGCGCGGCGCGGAGCCCAGCTTGCGCCGGGAGAGCACGCTGCCCTTGCCGTGGCTGCGCAGGTGCGCGGCGAGCGACTCGCCCAGCGTGCCGAACGCCACGCCGGCGAACACGACGGCGACTCCGGGGCCGACCACCGCGGTCGGGTTGGTGTACACCTGGTCGAACGCCTCGCTGAGCATGCGGCCCCAGTCGTAGTCCGGCGGCTGCACGCCGACGCCGAGGAAGCTGAGGCTGGAGAGCGCGAGCAGGCCGCCGCCGATCGACAGGGTGACGTTGACGATGATGGGTTCGGCGATGTTCGGCAGCACGTAGCGCGTGAACTGCCGTCCGCGCGAGACGCCCATCATGCGCGCCGCCGCCAGGTACTCCGATCCGCCGACGCGCGACGACAGCGTCTGGGCGAGGCGGGCGAACGACGGCACCATCGTGAGGCCGAGCGCGATCACCGCGGACGACGAGCTGGGCCCGAGCAGGATCACGGTCAGCATCGCCACCAGCAGCACCGGGAACGCCAGCCACGTGCTGATGACGGAGCTGAACAGGCGCTGCACCCGCGGTCCGAGCACCGACGGGAGGGCACCGAGCAGCAGACCGAAGACGAGGCCGATGACGGTGGCGATCAGCGCCATCCCCAGCGACAGCCGTGCGGCGACGAGCGTGCGGAGCAGGAGGTCGCGCCCGAGGCCGTCGGTACCGAGCGGGTGCGCGGCGCTGGGTCCCTGCAGCAGCGCCGACGTGTCGGTCTGGTTCGCCTGCGCGCCCCAGATCTCCGGGGCGAACAGCGCGAGGAACACCAGCACGAGCACCATGACGGTGCTGATCGCGCCGAGCGGGTTGCGCAGGAAGGTGAGGATCGAGCGCATCAGGTCGTCTCCAGGAGGGTGGTGCGCCGGTCGAGGAGCGACAGCACGATGTCGACCGCGAGGGTGATGACGAGGATGATGGCCGCGTACACGAGCGCGAGGCCCTGCACGATGCCGTAGTCCTTCGTGGCGATGGCGTCGACGAACGCCGAGCCCAGACCCGGCCAGTTGAACACCTTCTCCACGAGCACGCTGGAGGCGACCATGGTCGACAGCAGCGTGCCGCCGATCGTCAGCGTGGCGGTGAGCATGTTGGGCAGCGCGTGGCGGAAGTACACCCACGACGCGGGGATGCGCTTGGAGCGGGCCGTGCGCACGTAGTCGTCGGACAGCGTGTTCAGCGCCTCGACGCGGGCGATGCGCGACAGCGACGCCCACGAGGCGACCGTCATGGCCAGCACCGGCAGCACGTACGACGCGGGGCCCGAGCGTCCGGCCACGGGGAACCAGTGCAGCCCCACCGCGAAGATCACGACCAGTGCCACGCCCAGGAGGTACTCCGGGATCGCGGCGATCACGCCGGTGATGCCGGTGAACGTCACCTCGACGCCGCGGCGTCGGTTGCCCTGCGTGAGGATCGCGATGCCGAGGCCCACGGGCACGGCCACCAGCAGCACGATCACGAACGAGATGCCGGCGAGCTCCAGGGTGGCCGGGAGACGGTTCTGCACGAGCTCCGACACCGACCGTCCGGTGATGAGGGACGAGCCCAGATCACCCTGGAGGATGCCGGTGAGATAGTTCCAGAACTGCACGATCAGCGGGTCGTTGAGACCCAGCTGATCGCGCCGGGCCTGGACCACGGCCTCGTCGGCCGTCGCGCCGAGTGCGGCGCGCACGGGGTCGCCGCCGGATGCCCTGAGCACGAAGAACGCGACCGCGATGATCACGAACATCGCCACCAGCATGCGCAGCGCGCGGCGGAGGAGGAATCTCAGCCAGGGGTTGCCGTGGCGGCGCTTCCGAAGAAACACCGCCACGGTGTCCGTCCTGGCGGACGCGTGGTCCAGCATGCGGCTCCTAGCCTCGGAGGCTCGTCGGGATCAGCAGTCCGTTGGTGGTGACCTCGAACTCCACGCCCGCTCCGTACAGCGTGCTCGTGGACTCCGCGAACGGCATCACCTCGAGGTTACCGATCGCCGAGGCCTGCGCGGCGGTCCACGCGTCGCAGCTGTCCTCGCCGGCCAGCTGCTGCGCCTCGGCCGTCAGGTCGAAGAACTCCTGGTTGGTGTTGTACGTCCAGTTGCCGCCGTCCGGGGGGAACGGACCCGAGAGGATGCCGGCCCAGGTGGAGGGCAGCGTGGTGGAGATCGGGGCCCAGATGAGGTCCCAGTCGCCGCCCTGGAAGATGACGTCGGTGTACGACGACGACGGTGCCGGAGTGACCTCGACGCCGATCTCGCCCAGCTGCTGCTGGATGAGCTCGATGCCGGCCACGACCGACTGCGCCTCGGTGGACGGGTAGACGAAGGTGAGCTCCAGCTTCGCGCCGTCCTTCTCCCGCACGCCGTCGGCGCCCACGGTCCAGCCGGCCTCGTCGAGCGATGCGGCCGCCGCGTCGGCGTCGAAGCCGATCAGCGACGTGGTGGCATCCGCCCCGACGCACACCGCGGTGAACGAGGAGACGAGCGAGGTCATCAGCTCGCCGCGTCCACCGGTGGAGACCGAGGCGACCTCGTCGCGGTCGATGCCGCCGGCGATGCCCTCCCGCACCAGCAGGTCGTTGGTCGGGCGTCCCTCCGACTGGTTGAAGAACATCAGGCCGGGACGGGCGGGCACGTCGATCGTGAACAGATCGCCGCTCTCCAGCCGGTCGCGATCCGTGCCGCCGACCTCGGCGACGTTGATCTCGGAAGACAGGAGCATGTTCGCGCGCGTGGGCTCGGTGTCGACGACCTCCAGCTCGACGGTCTTCGGCAGCCCCTCGGTGTCGCTCGTGACATCGCCGGGACCCCACGTGTAGTCGTCGCGCAGGGCGAGCGTGTAGGTCTGCCCGGGCGAGGAGTCCTCGAGCGTGTAGATGCCGGTGCCGACGGGGGTGGAGTCGAGCGACGCGGGGTCCTCGATGCCCGCCGCGCACACGACCGGCATCTGGCCGATGTTGCTGAGCAGGAAGCTCTGCGGCTGCGCGCTGGTGAACGTGACGGTGCGCGAGGCGTCGTCGGCCTCGACGGTCAGGCCCTCGGCGGGGAAGTAGACGCCGGAGTAGGGCGATGCCGTCTCAGGGTCTGCGGCGTAGTCGAACGAGGCCTTGACGTCGGAGGCGGTGAGTTCGGAGCCGTCCGTGCAGACGATCCCCTCCTTCAGCACGAACGACACCTCGGTCGTCGACTCCGTCCAGCTCTCGGCGAGCAGGCCCTCGGCGTCCTTGCCGTGGGCGAACGACATGAGGGTCTCGTACAGGTAGGCCGAGACCTCCTGCCCCGCCTGCGTCGCGTTCGTGATCGGGTTGAGCGAACCCGGGTCGGCGGCGATGGCGATGGTAGCCTTCTCGACCGCTCCGCCTCCTGACCCGTCTCCCCCGCCGGCGCAGCCGGTCAGGGCGAGTGCCGTCACGCCGACGACCGCGGCTACGATGCTGCGTCTCATGGGTGTCCTCTCTTCACGGAACCCTCGGGCGGGTTCCAACTCATTGAATATTATGAATTGCTCTTTATTGCCTCGTGTCGGCGGTGTTTCGGGTTTGTTACCGGTCACGAGTGGTCGTCGAGAAGGGCGGCGGCGCCCATCACCGACTTCAGCTCGAGGAACTCCTCGAACCCGTGCACGCCGCACTCCCGGCCGACGCCCGACTGCTTGTACCCCCCGAAGGGAGCCCCCACGTCGAGCCCGGCGCCGTTGATGCCGACGGTGCCGGTGCGCATGCGCAGCGCGACCTCGAGGGCGCGTCGAGGGTCGCTCGACCACACGCCGCCCGACAGGCCGTACACGCTGTCGTTCGCCAGGTCGACAGCCTCATCGACCGTGGCGTACGGAGTGATCGTGAGCACCGGACCGAAGACCTCCTCGTGGAAGATCCTCATGTCGGGTGTCACATCGGTGAAGATCGTGGGCTGCACGTAGGCGCCGCCGGCCGTCGGTTCGACGATATCGAGGCCGCCGGTCAGCACGCGCGCACCCTCGGCGATCGCCGTCTCGATGTGCGACCGCACCCGCTCGCGCTGCAGCGCCGAGGCGACCGGCCCGGTGGCCGTCCCCTC